>NZ_JBEZLR010000088.1:0-41462 GCF_040652275.1 Streptomyces sp. NPDC048275 | reverse complement strand
GGTGTGCTGCTGGCCCTGGTCGTCGGCTTCGTCAGCCCGGACCCGTTCTCGCTGGCACTGGCCATCTCGCTGATCGCCGCGTGCGTACTCGGCGGTGCGGGCACGCTGCTGGGCGCGGTCGTCGGTGGCGCGTATCTGACCTGGGCACCCACGGCCGCCGAGAGCGCCGGGGTGCCGCAGCCGATCCTCCAGGGAGTCGTGCTCATCGCCGCCCTGCTGTTCCTGCCGGGCGGAGTGGTGCTCTTCCTGGGACGCGTGGCGCGCCGGCTGCTGCGGCGGCCCGCGGCGCAACGTCCGGCCCCTGTGGAGCCGCCCGAGGAGTCTTTGAGCCCCGTGCCCGCGCCGGTCGCGACCACCCCGGAATTGCTGCGCCTCGACGAGGTGGGGGTCACCTTCGGCGGCCTGAAAGCGCTCGAAGGCGCATCGATGTCCGTACGGGCCGGTGAGACCGTCGCGATCATCGGGCCCAACGGGGCGGGCAAGACGACGCTGCTGAACGTCCTGTCCGGGCTCGTCGGAGGAGGACGGGTGGCAGGCAGCGCCCGGTACGGCGGCAAGCACCTGCTGAAGACGCGCGCCACGGCACGCCGCAGGCTCGGCATCGGGCGCACTTTCCAGCATGCCGAGACCTTCGCCGAGCTGACGGTTCTGGAGAACGTCCTGTGCACCCGTCGCCGTAACACCGCGGACAACCGTGCGAGAGCCGCCGAACTCCTGGACCGCGTCGGCCTCGCGCACGTCGCGGACCGCTTTCCGGCCGAGCTGCCGTTCGGCCTGCACAAGCGCCTCGACCTGGCCAGGGCGCTCGCCGAGGATCCCGAACTCCTTGTCCTGGACGAGCCGTTCGGCGGCCTCGACGCCGGTGAACGCACCCTGCTCGCGCGCCAGATCGTGCGGCAGCAGCAGCGCGGCACGGCCGTCGTGATCATCGATCATGTTCTCGACGACCTGTTCGCCGTGGCCCACCGGGTGGTCGCCTTCGACTTCGGCAGGCCGATCGGCGAGGGCGAGCCGGGCAAGATCCTCGACGATCCGCGGGTTCGCTCCTCCTACCTGGGCGAGGGCGGCGCCCGGGGCGAACTCCCGCGCCGGGAGGGTACTGAGAGCATCGCCGTGCGTCTTGACGGCGTGGACCACGCATACGGCGGGGTGACCGCGCTGCGCGGGGTCGACCTCACCGTCGCGCAGGGCAGCGTCGTCGGCGTCGTCGGTGCCAACGGTGCGGGCAAGAGCACGCTGGGCCGGATCCTGCACGGCACGCTGCCGCCCACCCGCGGCGGGCGTACGGCCGCCAAGGACCTGCGGACGGCACTGGTGCCGGAGGGCCGCGCGCTGTTCAAGACGCTCTCCCTGCGGGAGAACCTGGAGGTCGCCGCGTACGCCTCGGGCATCAAGGGAGCGGAACTCCGGGCCCGGCTCGCTCAGACCGCCGAGTGGCTGCCGCCGCGGCTGCGGGAACGGATGGGCGTACCCGCCGCCGGGCTCTCCGGCGGCGAGCAGCAGATCCTGGCCGTCGCCCGGGCGTTGATGGCCCGGCCCGACCTGCTGATCGTCGACGAACCGGCGCTCGGCCTGTCCCCGGCGATGATCGACGAGGTGTACGGCCGCCTCGGCCGGCTCGCCCGCGAGGGCATGACGGTCGTCCTGCTGGAGCAGTCGCTCGGCCGTGCCGCGTCCGCCTGCCACGAGGTGGTCGTCCTGCACGAGGGCGGCATCGCCGTCCGTGGCGAGCCCGCCGACCCGCTCTTCCTCGCGCGCGCCGAACAGGCCTACTTCGATGGGCAGGACGATGCCCCCGTGGCCTCCGCACAGGGCTGAGGAGGGCTCCGGCGGCATCCCGCAGGTATGGACTTCACGATATGAACTGGCCAGAGGAGAGCCACGTGCACACAGAAGCTGTCGATCTGTTGATCATCGGTGCCGGGATGGCGGGGCTGACCGCCGGTGCCCGCGCCGTCCGGGGCGGCCTGTCCGTTGCGATCGTCGAGATCGGTACGGACGTCGGCGGATCGGCACGCTTCGCCGGTTACGCGTGGACCGCCCCCAGCCATGACGTCATGGACGAGCACAACCCGCGTGGAGACCTCGCGCTCAAGCGCGCGTTGGTGGACCGGTTCGCCGACGGCATCTCCTGGATCCGCTCCATCGGGGTGGAGGCGAAGGACGCCCAGCGAGTCCTCAGCTTCGGCCGCGGGCACCAGTTCGACACGAACCACTACGTCGACACCTGCCGAGGAATCGTCCTCCAGGGTGGTGGCGAGCTGCTGCTCGAGACCGAGGTCGAACGGCTGGTGGTGGAGCAGGGCGTCGTGGTCGGAGCGGACCTGCGGACGGCGGACGGCGCGCACCGGCAGGTGCGGGCCCGCACCACGCTGATGGCGACCGGCGGCTTCCAGGGCGACACGGCCCTGCGCACCGCACATGTGCACCCCCATGCCGACCGCATGCAGCTCCGCTCCAACCCGCACAGCCGTGGCGGCGGTTACCGGCTGGCGACCCGAGCCGGCGCTGCCGGCAGCCGGGACGACGCCGGTTTCTACGGCCACCTCATTCCCCGTGGCATCCCCTTCGCCGACCCGGCGGACTTCGTCGACATGTCGCTGTACTACAGCGAGCACGCCCTCCTGTTCAATCTGCGCGGCGAGCGGTTCGTCGACGAGACGCTGGGCGACCACCTCACCGCCATGGCACTCCTCGAACAGCCCGAAAGCCGTGGCCTCCTCATCGCGGACGCACGGGTGTTCCGCGACTGGATCGTCGGCTCGTACGTCGAGGGTGCCGTCGCCGTCGACAAGTACGCCCTGGCGAGCAGGCGAGGCGGCCGTGTCGGCCTCGCCGAAGACCTCGACGAACTGGCCTACCTGCCCGAGGAGTGGGGCTATCACGGCGAGACGATCCGCAATGCCGTCAAGCTGTTCAACGAGCACGCCTCGGCGGCGGCCCAGACCGCGCCCGGCCGGAAGCTGGACCTTCTGCCGCTCGACGAACCGCCGTACTACGTCATCGAGACGGTGCCGGCCATCACCTTCCCGTTCCACGGCATACGGATCGATGACCGGGCCCGGGTGCTGCGGGAGGACGGTCGCCCCCTCGGCGGGCTCCTCGCTGCCGGATCGGACACGGGTGGCCTGTGGCACCGCGCCTATGCGGGCGGGCTCGCCGCGGCCCTCGTCTTCGGGCTGACCGCCGCGGACACGGCCACCGAAACGGCACAGCGCTCGTGACCGGACCGTCGCCGGCCCGACGCATCGGGCATGCGGCGCCACGGGCTCACTCGGACATGTCCGGGCCCGGGGCCCACTGACCAGTTCTCTCGCCGGTCGGTCGCGCCCCGGCGGCAAGACGACCACCACACCGTTTCCCTTCCCTGCGGTTCCGCCTTGGAGACCCCGTGCACCTTCGCCACCCCGAAATCGACCCCCAGCTGCTGTCCGAGACCGAGGAGCAGCGGGAACTCCGCACCGTCCTACGAGACTTCTTCGACGAGGCGAGCAGTCCCGAGGACGTACGCAAACATCTGGCCACTGCGCGCGGATACGACGAGGCACTGTGGGCGCGGCTCGCCGGTGAGATCGGCGTGCACGGTCTGGCGATTCCCGAGGAGTACGGCGGGTCGGGCTTCACCTTCGCCGAACTCGCCGTGGCGCTCGAGGAGTCCGGGCGCGCGCTGTACTGCGCACCGCTGCTGCCCACCGTGGTCCTCGCCGCGCACGCCCTGCTCGGCAGCGGCGACCGGCAGGCGTGCGAGCGCTATCTTCCGCGGATCGCGGACGGCACGCTCACCGCGACCGTGGCCGGTTTCCAGGACGCCGAGCTCGGCGTCAGCGCCGAGCTCGGCGTCTCCGGCTGGCTGCTGCGCGGCGCGGCGGACTTCGTGCTCGACGGAGCCGGTGCGGAGCTGATCGTGGTGCGCGCACAAACCCCGGACGGCGCCCGGCTGTTCGCCTGCGAGCCCAGCGGGGACACCTGCCTGCGGACAGCACACCGCGTCCTGGACGAGACACGCCGCCAGGCACGGGTGGAGTTCCGGGGCGCACCCGCCACGACCGTGGGCGCGTCGGGTGAGGTGACGCGGGCCCTCGACGCCGGGCGGGCCGCGCTCGCCGCTGAACAGGTCGGCGGCAGCGGCCACGCTCTGGACGCCACTGTCGAGTTCGTCACGCAGCGCCACCAGTTCGGCCGTCCCATCGGATCCTTCCAGGCGGTCAAGCACCGGCTGGCCGACGTGCTGGTCGCCGTCGAGGCGGGACGTTCGGCATCCGTGTACGCGACCGCCTGCGTGGCCATCGCGTCGCCGCAGCTGCCGGTGGCCGCGAGCGCCGCCGCCGCGGTCTGCTCCGAGACCTTCCGCCTGGCGTCGGCCGAGTACGTCCAGCTGCACGGCGGGATCGGATTCACCTGGGAGCACCCGGCGCACCTCTACGTCCGCCGGGCACGCAGCGGCGAGGTGCTGTTCGGCACGGCGGACCAGCACCGTGTACGGATCGCCGAACTCATCGCTCTCACCTCCCGATCCGCCGCCTGAACCGAAAGAAAGCCGCATGCCGACCCGCACTTCACCTGCCCTCGCCACGCCGTTCACCCTCGGCGGCCGCACGCTCCGCAATCGCCTCGTCGCCACCGCTCACGCCACCGCCGCTGTCGCCGACGGCGCCCCCACCGAAGCCGACGCCGCCTACTGGCGGCGGCTCGCGCGGGGCGGCGCCGCCATGGTGATCACCGGCGGCACCGCCGTGGCACCCGAGTCGACCCTGCCGCAGCGGTATCTGACCGAGGCATGGCGCCCCGAGATCAAGGACGCCGTACGCCGCCGGGCCGAGGCCATCACCGACAGCGGCGCCGTGGCCATCGCACAGCTCGTCCACCTCGGCCGGGAAACCCTGGGCGCGGGCACCTACTACGCGCCGGTCTCCGCCGCGGCCGTCCGCTCACCCCGTGAGGCGACCGCGCCCCACGCGTTGAGCGGCGACGAAGTACGCCGGGTCGTCGACGCGTTCCGCGTCTCGGCGGCGAACAGCGTGCAGGCCGGCTTTCACGGCGTCGAGCTGCACGCGGGCCACGGCTATCTGCTGGCCCAGTTCCTCTCCCGCGTCAACAACACCCGCGACGACGAGTACGGCGACCGGATCGCCCTGCTCGCCCAGGTGATCGACGCGATCCGCACCGAGATCGGTCAACTTCCGCTCGGCGTACGGGTGTCGGTGGAACCCGGCGAGAACTCCGGGCTCGGCCTCGACGACCTGATCGAGCTGCTCCCGCGACTGAACTCCGCCGCACCCTTCACATACGTCAACGTCACCACCGGCGTCCGCAACACCTACGTCCCCGGCATGGCCACCACTCGCCCGCCGCTCCTCGAGGCCGTGGCCCGGCTGCGTACGGCGGTCGCACTGCCCTTGTTGGTCAGCCAGGGGTTCCGGTCGGCGGTGGACATCGAGCGGGCGCTGGACTCGGGAGCCGATCTGGTCGGCATGGCACGGCCGTTCATCGCCGACCCCGACTTCGCCCGCAAGATGGTCGCCGGCGACGAGCGCTCCATCCGCCCCTGCACAGGCTGCAACGAGGGCTGCCGAACCTTCGAACCCACCGGCTCGTGTTCGGTGAACCCCGAGCTCGGCCCGCCCGGCGCCACGGCCCGCCCCGCCGTACCGCTGCGGCTCACCGGCCCCGGCACCAGAAGCGGACCCGTCGCCGTCGTAGGCGCGGGCCCCGCGGGCATGGAGTGCGCGATGGTGCTCGCCCGTACCGGCAGCGAGGTGGTCGTCTTCGAGCGTGCCCGGGAAGCGGGCGGTCAGGCGCGCCTCGCCGGTCTCGCCGCGCACCGCTCCGGCTGGCGGGCGCTCGTCGACTACCAGCGCAACCAGCTCGCCGACCTCGGCATACGTGTGGTGCTCGGTATGTCGCCGACCTCCGCCGAGCTGGCCGAGTACGCCCAGATCGTGTTCGCCACGGGAGCCGAGGAGGCTGTTGTCGCCGTGCCGGGCGAGCTGCCGACGCTCACCAGCACGGACTTCCTCACCCGCTGCGCCGATGTGGTGCCGAGCGCGCCCAGGGTCGCCGTCCTCGACGACGGCTTCGGCTGGTGGCAGGGCATCAGCGCGGTCGAGAGCGCGCTGGCGGCCGGTGCCCGCGAAGTCACGGTCATCACCCCGGGCAACGGTTTCGCGACGGGCCTGTCGCCGGAGAACCGCACCCAGCTGATGAACCGGCTCGCCGGCGCGCCGCTGCGGGTCGTCGCCATGAACACCGTGAGTGCCACGACGGCAGGCGAAGTGCACCTGCGTAACGTCATGGACGGCCATGAGACCCGCCTCGCCGCCGACGTGCTCGTCACCGTCGGCGAACGCCGCCCGCGCCGCCCGGACTTCACCCCGGCCGACGGCCAGACCGTCCACGCGGTCGGCGACTGCGTCGTCCCGCGCCGCATCGCCCACGCCGTCGCGGAGGGACGCGCGGCGGCGGAGGCGGTCGCGGCCAGGCCGCTGTGATCAGTCGATCGCCCCGTCGGGCGCGCTCCTGAACGGTGTGCCCGTCCGTGCGCCTGAGGGTGGATGCGTCGGCCACATCAGTGCCCCTTGGGATGTCACAGCGAGCCGGCCGTCGGATGCCCGGCCACCAGCAGGGGCACGGTCTGACCTCAGAAGTCACAGCTTCCGGCGTCGATAGTGCTCACCTGCTGGCGGCTACGGAACCGAGCATTCCCCGGCTCCGTAGCTCCCATTAGGCGTCGTACGTGTAGAACCCGCGGCCGCTCTTGCGGCCCAGGTGGCCCGCGGCGACCATCCGCTGCAGCAGCGGGGGAGCGGCGTACAGAGGCTCCTTGAACTCCTCGTACATCGAGTCGGCGACGGCCTGAGCCGTGTCCAGGCCGATCAGGTCGAGCAGCCGCAGCGGGCCCATCGGGTGGGCGCACCCCAGCTCCATACCGCTGTCGACGTCCTCGGGGCGGGCCGCGCCGGATTCGACCATGCGGATCGCGGCGAGCAGATACGGCACCAGCAGCGCGTTGACCACGAAGCCCGAGCGGTCGGGTGCCTGGATGACCTTCTTGCCGAGCCCCTCGGTGGCGAAGGCACGGGCGCGGGCCACGGTGTCGGCGCCGGTCGTGAGCGCGGGTATCACCTCGACCAGTTCCTGTACCGGTACGGGGTTGAAAAAGTGCAGCCCCACGACCTGGGAGGCCCGGCCGGTGGCGACGGCGAGGTCGACGACGGGAATCGAGGAGGTGTTGGTGGCGAGGACGGCGGCCGGATCGGTGAGCACCTTGTCCAGCTGACGGAAGATCTCGAGTTTCACCTCCCGGTTCTCGGCGACGGCCTCGACGACGAACTGCCGGTCCGCGAGTTCTCCCAGGTCATGCGTGAAAGAGAGGCGGGCCAGGGCCGCGTCGCGGTCGGTCTCGGTGAGCTTGCCGCGCAGCAGACCGCGGTCGAGGGAGGCGGTGACACGGCCCTGGCCGGCGGCCGCCAGTTCGGGAGTCGACTCGGCGACGGTGACATCGAGGCCGCGCAGTGCGGCGACCTCGGCGATGCCGGAGCCCATGAGGCCGCAGCCGACGACGCCGAGACGTGAGAGGTCAGACATGAAGTTCCTTTTCTGGTGGGGTGGTTGGGGGAGCGGGGGCACTCACGCGGCCCTCAGACGTTGCGCCGGTAGGCGCCTCCGACCTCGAAGAAGGCCTCCGTGATCTGCTGCAGTGAGCAGACCCGAGCGGCGTCCATCAGCACGGCGAAGACGTTCTCCCCGCCGGCCGCGGCCCGCCTGAGGTCGGCCAGAGCGGCGCGGGCGGCGTCCGTGTGGCGGGCCTGGAACGCGTGGACGCGGTCGAGTTGGGACTGCTTTTCCTGTTCGGTGGCGCGGGCCAGTTCGACCGGTGCCGGGGTGGCGTCCTCGGCGTGGGGGGCGCGGAACGTGTTGACGCCGGTGATCGGCAGCGACCCGTCGTGCTTGCGCTCCTCGTACAGCATCGACTCGTCCTGGATACGGCCCCGTTGATAGCCGGTCTCCATGGCGCCGAGCACGCCACCGCGCTCACTGATCCGCTCGAACTCGGTCAGCACCGCCTCCTCCAGGAGGTCGGTGAGCTCGTCGATGATGTACGCGCCCTGCAGCGGGTTCTCGTTCATCGCGAGACCCCACTCGCGGTTGATGATCAGCTGGATGGCCAGGGCCCGGCGGACCGACTCCTCGGTGGGGGTGGTGACCGCTTCGTCATAGGCGTTCGTGTGCAGGCTGTTGCAGTTGTCGTAGAGCGCGATGAGGGCCTGCAGCGTGGTGCGGATGTCGTTGAAGTTCATTTCCTGGGCGTGCAGGGAGCGGCCCGAGGTCTGCACGTGGTACTTCAGCTTCTGACTGCGTTCGTTCGCTCCGTAGCGGTCGCGCATCGCCACCGCCCAGATCCGGCGGGCCACCCGGCCGAGCACCGAGTACTCGGGGTCCATGCCGTTGGAAAAGAAGAACGACAGGTTCGGGGCGAAGTCGTCCACGTTCATGCCGCGCGCAAGGTACGACTCGACGTACGTGAACCCGTTGGCGAGGGTGAAGGCCAGCTGGCTGATCGGGTTGGCCCCGGCCTCGGCGATGTGGTAGCCGGAGATGGAGACCGAGTAGAAGTTGCGTATGTCCTGCTCGATGAACCACTCCTGGATGTCGCCCATCAACCGCAGGCTGAACTCCGTGGAGAACAGGCAGGTGTTCTGGCCCTGGTCCTCCTTGAGGATGTCGGCCTGCACGGTGCCGCGCACGCTGCGCAGCACATGGGAGCGGATGTCCCGCGCCTGCTCGGGGCCGGGTGCGTGGCCGTGCTCGGCGGCGTACGCGTCGAGCCCCTGGTCGATCGCGGTGTTCAGGAAGAACGCCAGGATCGTCGGCGCCGGCCCGTTGATCGTCATGGAGACGGAGGTGGTGGGCGCGACCAGGTCGAAGCCGTCGTACAGTGCCTTCATGTCCTCCAGCGTCGCGACGGAGACGCCCGAGGTGCCGACCTTGCCGTAGATGTCGGGGCGCCGGTCGGGGTCGCGGCCGTAGAGCGTCACGGAGTCGAACGCCGTGGACAGGCGGGTCGCCTCGCCGCTCTGCGACAGGAGTTTGAAGCGACGGTTGGTCCGGAAAGGGTCGCCCTCTCCGGCGAACATCCGGGCCGGGTCCTCGCCTTCCCGCTTGAAGGGGAACACCCCGGCCGTGAACGGGAACGAGCCCGGCAGATTCTCCGCCCGCAGGAACCGCAGCAGCTCCCCGTGATCGGTGTGCCGGGGCAGCGCGACCCGCGGGATCCGGCTGCCCGACTGCGATTCGCGCACCAGGCGGGTGCGCAGCTCGCGGCCGCGCACCGTGACCACCAACTCGTCACCGCTGTACGCCTGTACGGTGTGCGGCCACTGCTCCAGTCCGTGCCGGGAGTCCTCGTCGAGCCGCGCCCGGGCCTCGGTGAGCAGCCGGTCGATGTCGGCGGTCGGCGCCGGCACCCCGGCCAGTTCGTCGCGGACCGCGGTCAGCCGTTGCACACGGCGGGCGGCTTCGGCCTGGTCCAGGGTGTGCGCATGGTACGTACGCACCGTCTCGGCGATGTCGGCCAGATAGCGCGCCCGGGCCGGCGGCACGATCTGCGCCGCGCCGCTGGAGTGACGTACCGACACCTCCGGCAGGGCTCCGGGAACGGTCGCCATGCCGCGGTCGCCGAGCAATGCGCGCAGATGCTGGTAGAGAGCGGTGACTCCGTCATCGTTGAAGGTCGCGGCGCTGGTGCCGAAGACCGGCATGTCCTGGGGGCGCGAGCCGAACGCCTCCCGGTTCCGGACGAGTTGGCGGCCTACATCGCGCAGGGCATCCGCCGCGCCCCGCCGCTCGAACTTGTTGATCGCGACGACGTCCGCGAAATCCAGCATGTCGATCTTCTCGAGCTGTGAAGCCGCACCGAACTCCGGTGTCATGACGTACAGCGACACATCCGCGTAGGGCACGATCGCCGCGTCTCCCTGGCCGATGCCAGGTGTCTCGACGACGACCAGGTCGTAGCCGGCCGCCTTGCAGGCGGTGATGGACTCGCCGAGCCCTTCCGGTAGTTCACTGCTTCCGCGGGTGGCCAGTGAGCGGAAGAAGACCCGGTCGCCGTCGAGGGAGTTCATGCGAATCCGGTCGCCGAGCAGAGCGCCGCCGCCACGTCTGCGCGTCGGGTCCACGGCCAGGACCGCCACCCGGAGAGTGTCCCGCTGGTCGGTGCGGAGTCTGCGGACGAGCTCGTCGGTGAGCGAGGACTTGCCCGAACCGCCCGTGCCGGTGATGCCGAGCACCGGCACCTGGCGGGCCGCGGCCGCCTTCTCCAGCCTCCGCAGGTCCGCGGCCGGCACCGAGCCGGCCGCGGCCCCCGACAACAGCCGTGCCAGCGCCGGACGTTCCCCGGCCAGCACCCGCCCGACCTCGGCGGGCGCCTCCTGCCACGGCGCCGTGTCGCACGCCTCGATCATCGTCTGGATCATGCCGACCAGGCCGAGCCGCTGCCCGTCCTCCGGCGAGAAGACCCGTACGCCGGCCCGGGCAAGGCGCTCGATCTCCTGCGGCACGATCACCCCGCCGCCCCCTCCGAACACGCGCACATGCCCGGCGCCGCGCTCCCGCAACAGCTCCACCAGGTACTCGAAGTACTCGATGTGGCCGCCCTGATAGGAGCTGACAGCCACCCCTTGCGCGTCCTCCTCGAGAGCGGCGTCCACCACCTCGCTCACGGAGCGGTTGTGCCCGAGGTGGATCACCTCCGCGCCCTGGGCCTGCAGGATGCGCCGCATGATGTTGATCGAGGCGTCATGGCCGTCGAAGAGGCTCGAAGCGGTCACAAAGCGGACGGGATGCTGAGCGCGGTACGACCGCGCCGCCGCGTTGCCGGCGGACATGTGCACTCCAGACTGCCGCCTGCCCACGTCGGCAGGGGGCGGATACGGGTCGGACCGGGACAACGGCGCGCGCCTGACGAGGAGTGATGGGCGAGCGAGGCCGGTCCGAGCAGGCGTGAGCGGACCCTCTTCATACTGAACCGAAGTAGATGCAAGACTCAAGCTATATGTTGAAGTCAATTCAGTTTGGTGGCAGTCTCGGAGGGTCGCACAGGACTGATTCCCGGGAGGAACGATGCTGGCCGCCAGGTTGTACGGAGCCAAGGATCTGCGGATCGAGGAGATGCCCGAACCCGAGCCGGGACCTGGCGAGGTGAAGATCCGCGTGGCCTACGCGGGGATCTGCGGCACCGATGTGCACGAGTACTTCGAGACGCCGCGCGCCACACATGTGCCCAACCCCTTGACCGGCGCCACGCTGCCGCAGACCTTGGGGCACGAGTTCGCCGGGACCGTGGTGGCCCACGGCGAAGGGGTCGACCGGGTCGCGTCCGGGGACCGGGTCTGTGTGCGGCCGATCCGTACCTGCGGGGTGTGCCCGCGGTGTACCTCCGGACTGTCCCATCTGTGCAGGGACTTGGCCGCGACCGGAGTGACCGCCCCGGGCGGCGGACTCGCCCAGTACGTGGTCGTGCCGGCCGACTCCGTGCACCTGCTGCCCGATGGCCTCTCGCTCGAGCAGGGCGCCCTGGTCGAACCCATGGCGGTGGCCCTCAACGCGGTGGAGCGGGCCGGGGTGCGCCGCGGCGGCAGTGCGCTCGTGACAGGTGCGGGTGCGGTCGGCATGGGTGCGCTGTTCGCGTTCAAGGCGCACGGCGTCGACGACGTACTCGTGGTGGAGCCCTCGCCTTCCCGCCGTGCGGCGGCCGAGCGGCACGGCGCCCGTGTGCTCGATCCCGGTGCGGTCGACGTGGTCGAGCAGGTGATCGGCCACACCCGGGGCAGGGGTGTGGACGCCGCGATCGAGTGCTCGGGCCGCCCCGAGGCGCTCGACGCGGCCATCCGTTCGGTGGCCGCCCGGTCGCCGGTCGTGATGGTGGCCCTGTACTCGGGCCCGGTCGCCATCGACGCCTCGGTCGTGCGCCTGGCCGAACTCGCCCTGCTCGGCGCGGAGGCGTACCCCGACGGCGTCTTCGAGCGGGTCATCGGGCAGATGGCCGCCGGTCACTACCCGACGGACGGCTGGCTCGACCACATTCACCTCGCCGACACCGTCGCGGGTCTGCATGACGTCCGGGACGCGCGGCGGCTCAAGGTCCTCGTGGACATTCCGGTCGACGCCCATGGGGCTTCCTGAACCAATTTCGATCCGAGCCTTGACAGTGGATCACCAGCTCCCCAAACTCGTAATGAATTCAGTTCAGTTTGAACCGGAGGGATCAGAGATGGCAGTGGAAGACGAGATCCAGTTCGAGCGTGACGGTCATGTCGCCCGCGTCTGGCTCAACCGCCCGTGGAAGAAGAACTGCGTCACCGTGCCGATCCTGGACCGGCTCGACGAGATCATCACCGAGGTCGACGAGGACCCGGAACTGCGGGTCCTGGTGTTCCGTGGCCGCGGCGGCACCTTCTGCTCGGGCTTCGACCTCGACAGCCTGAAGGCCGACTTCGTCGGCAAGTCGAACGCCATCGACGTCGCGGTGAAGTCCGCGAAGGTGTGCGACCGCCTCTACTCGATGAAGACCCCCTCGGTCGCGGTCCTCGAGGGCTACGTCACCGCGGGCGGCTTCGAGATCATGATCTCCTGCGACTTCGCGATCGCCGCGGACGACGCCAAGATCGGCGACTTCCACATCCGTCGCTCGCTGTTCGGCGGTGCGGGCCCGATCTACCGCGTGCCGCGCATGATCGGCATCCGCAAGACCAAGGAGCTGATGCTCACCGGCAAGCTGCTCTCGGGTGTCGAGGCCGCCGAGTTCGGCCTGATCAACAAGTCCGCTCCGGCCGACAAGCTGGACGAGACGGTCGAGGCCTTCATCGGCGACCTCACCGACAAGAGCCCGTTCACGATGTGGCTCACCAAGATGACCATCGACCGCAGCCTGGACGCCGACACCCAGTCGCTGATGGTGATGGAGCACCTCGCCGTGGGCGTGGCGCTCAACTCCGAGGACGCCGCCGAGGGTGTCTCGGCGTTCCTCGAGAAGCGCGAGCCCAAGTGGCAGGGGCGCTGATCCCGATGGCCACGGTTCCGCGGAGTCCGGCCGCAGCGCTGCAGGGCTCGCGCTGCTCCGGCTGCTCGGTGGCGGTCTACCCCGCGGATGACGTGTGCCCGCGCTGCGGGGGGCCGACCGACCCGGCCGCCCTCGACGGCGCGGGCACGCTGTGGACCTGGACGGTCCAGCGGTACGCGCCCAAGTCGCCGCCGTACCAGGTCCCGCCCGGCGGCTTCGAGCCGTTCGCGGTGGGCTACGTCGAGCTGGCGGAGGGGGTGCGCGTGGCAGCGGTGCTCGAGGTCGACGACCTCGACGCGATCCGGATCGGCATGCCCCTCAGGGTGACCGCCGCGGACGGGGTGCCGCGGGCCCGCCCCACGATCACCCGCGAGGAGGTCCTCTCATGAGTACCGACGTCCTGATCTGTGGGGCCGGACGCACCCCGTTCGGCCGCTCGGAGGCGACGGGCAGGCAGTTGGCCGTCAGTGCGGTGAACGCCGCCCTTGCGGACGCCGGCATCGACTGGTCGCGGGTGCGAGCCGCGTTCGGCGGCAGCGACAGCGCCGGGCTCGCCGACACGCTGGTGGCTCAACTCGGCCTGACAGGGCTGCCGTTCGTGAATGTCAAGAACGGCTGCGCGACCGGCGGCAGCGCACTGATCTCCGCCGTGAACGCCATCCGCTCCGGCATGGCGGACGTCGTCCTGGCCGTCGGCTTCGACAAGCACCCGCGCGGCGCCTTCGACCCGCGGCCCGAGGACTGGGGCCTGGGCGAGGAGTACGGCAGCGACGGACTGATGGTCACCACGCAGTTCTTCGGCATGAAGATCCAGCGCTACATGCACGACCACGGGATCACACCGAAAACCCTCGCCCGGGTCGCCGAGAAGGCCTACCGCAACGGCGGTCTGACCCCCGAGGCGTGGCGGCGCAAGCCGATGTCGGCCGAGGAGATCCTCGACTCCGGCATGGTCAGCGATCCGCTGACCCGCTTCATGTTCTGTTCCCCGGGAGCGGGTGCCGCCGCCCTCGTGCTCTGCTCGCCCGAAGTCGCCCGCACCCTGGACGGCCCGTCGGTCACCCTGCGCTCGGCAGCCGTACGCACCCGCCGCTTCGGCTCGTTCGAAGTCTTCAGCCCGTGGATTCCCGGCGGGGAGCTGACCAGTGTCAGTCGCGACGCCTCGGCCGCCGCCTTCGAGGAAGCGGGCGTGGCCCCCGGCGACGTCGACGTCTGCCAGCTCCAGGACACCGAGAGCGGCGCCGAGGTCATGCACATGGCCGAGTGCGGCTTCTGCGAGGACGGCGAGCAGGAACGGCTGATCGCCTCGGGCGCGACGGAGATCGACGGTGTGCTGCCCGTCAACACCGACGGCGGCTGCATCGCCAACGGCGAACCCATCGGCGCCTCGGGACTGCGCCAGGTCTACGAGGTCGTCCAGCAACTGCGCGGCCGGGCAGGCGAACGCCAGGTCCCCGGCGCACCCAGGGTCGGCTTCACCCATGTGTACGGCGCCCCGGGTGTGAGCGCCTGCACGGTGCTGTCCCGCTGAACGGAGGTGGTGGAAGAGATGAGTGGAATCCCGGAACCCGAGGAGTTCCGCGCGCAGGCCCGGCGGTGGCTCGCCACACTCGCCCGGCCGCGGGCCGCCGGCGGGGAGTGGGGCAGCGGCTCCGACTCCGTCGCCGTGTTCGAGAACTGGACCGAGGAGCAGGAGCGCGCGCACACCGCCCGCACCCAGGAGTGGGAACGCACCCGCTACGACCAGGGGTGGGGCGCCCTCAACTGGCAGGCCGGGTACGGAGGGCGCGACCTGCCCGCGTACTACGAGCAGCTCTACCGCGCCGAAGAGGCGGCCTTCGAGGTGCCGCACCGCACGGAGATCTTCCCGGTGACGCAGCAACTCGTCGCCCCGGCGATCGGCATCTGGGGCACCGAGGAACAGAAGCAGCGCTGGCTGCGCCCCATGCTGCGCACCGACGAACTGGCCTGCCAGCTGTTCTCGGAGACCGAGGCCGGTTCCGACCTCGCCGCGGTGCGGACGAGAGCGGTGCGTGACGGCGACAACTGGGTGCTGCAAGGGCACAAGGTGTGGACTTCGGGCGCCCGGGTCGCGACGTGGGGCGTCGCGGTGTGCCGCACCGACCCCGACGTACGCAAGCACGCCGGCATCACCGTCTTCCTGGTGCGCATGGACGCACCGGGCGTGACGGTACGGCCCATCCAGCAGATGACCGGCGGTGCCAGCTTCAACGAGGTCTACCTCGACGGCGTCATCGTCCCCGACGCCGACCGGCTCGGACCGGTCGGCGAAGGCTGGCGGGTCACCCTCAGCGTGCTGGCCGCCGAACGGCTCGACTCGGGCAACCTCGGCCTGGACAACGCCGACCGGGCGGTGGACCTGGCCGCGCACCTGCCCCGCCCGCTCACCGGCGGCGAACAGCGACAGGCGGCCGACCTCTACCTCCGCGCCCTCGTGCAGCGGCTGATCGGACTGCGGGTGACCGGAGCCCTCGTCGCCGGACGAGCGCCGGGCGCGGAAGCCTCGGTCGGCAAGCTGTACGCCACCGAGACCATGCGCCGCACCAGCGATCTGGTGTCCGAACTGCTCGGCCCGCGCCTTGTCGCGGACACGGGGGAGTGGGGCACGTACGCCTGGACGGAGCACGTCCTGGGTGCGCCCGGCTACAGCATCGCGGGCGGCACCGACGAGATCCAGCGCAACATCCTCGCCGAGCGCGTCCTCGGCCTGCCCAAGGAGCCCGTCCGATGAGCACGGCCACGCAGGTGTCGGAGCTGGGAGACCGGGTCCGCGGGCGCCTCGCCCCCCGGCATCCCGGGGCGCCGGCAGGGGAGTTGAGGACCCTGCCGGGCGGCCACTCGGGGCTGACGTACTCGGTCACCGCAGGCGACGTGCGGTACGTCGTCAAGGCGGTGCCGCCCGGACAGCGGCCCGTCGGGCGCAACGACGTGCTGCGTCAGGCACGGGTCCTTGCCGCGCTCGCCGGATCGGCGGTGCCCGTGCCGGGTGTCGTCGCCGTCGACGAAGTGCAACCGGGCTGGTTCGCCATGGAGTTCGCGGCAGGGGAGGCCGTCGAGCCGGTCCTCGACGAGACCGAGGTGCCCGCCGCGACGGCCCGGGCGCGCATGCTGGAGATCGCGGGCGTACTGCGCCGACTGCACGAGACCGATGTGCGTACGCCCGGACTCGATGCGCCCGAACCGCTTGACGCGGCGGGCGAGTTGGAGCGGTGGAGCCGCACCCTGCATGCCGTCCCCGCCGCATTGCGCCCCGGCGGCGAGGAGTTGCTGGCACGCCTCGCCGACGACGTGCCCGGCGATCTGCCGCCCGTGCTGCTGCACGGCGACTTCCGGCTCGGCAACGTGCTGTGCGTCGGCGAGCGCCCCGTGGCCGTCGTCGACTGGGAGATCTGGAGTGTCGGTGACCCGCGCATCGATCTCGGCTGGTTCCTGCTCTTCGCCGACCACCACAACTTCCCACAGCTCGGCCGCGCCGTACCCGGCCTGCCCACCGAGGCCGAGCTTGTGAACGCCTACCTCGACGGCCGGCCCGCTCTGCCCGCCATGGACTGGTTCCGTGCCCTTGGCCGCATGAAGATGGCCGCGATCATGGGCCACAACCTGCGCCGGCACCGCGAGGGCAAGCACCACGACCCGGAGCAGGAGCGCCTGCCGCCCACCATCGCCGCGATGATCCGCACGGCGCGCGACATCCTCGGCTGATCCGGGCCGACCACCCCACCGCCCAGCACACAGGACGCACGCCGAGCCAGGTCCGGCCCCCGGCGAAGAGGAGCAATCGTGGATTTCGGATTCTCGCCCCGGGCGAGTGAACTCCAGGACCGCATACGGTCGTTCATGGAGCAGCACGTCTTTCCCGCGGAAGCGGTCTACGACCGGCAGCTCGCCGAGGCCGACGACCCGCACGCGCTGCCGCCGGTGATGACCGAGCTGAAGGAGAAGGCGCGCGCCGAGGGCCTGTGGAACCTCTTCATGGCACACGGCGACTGGGGCGCGGGGCTCACCAACCTCGAGTACGCGCCGCTCGCCGAGCTGGCGGGCCGCTCGATCATCGGCCCCGAGGTGTTCAACTGCTCGGCGCCCGACACCGGCAACATGGAACTGCTCGCGCTGTTCGGCACGCCCGAGCAGCAGGAGCGCTGGCTGAGGCCCCTGCTGACGGCGGAGATCCGCTCCTGCTTCGCCATGACCGAGCCCGAGGTCGCGAGTTCCGACGCCCGCAACATCCAGACCCGGATCACGCGGGACGGCGACAGTTACGTCGTCGACGGCCGCAAGTGGTACACCTCCGGGATCCTCGACCCCGACTGCAAGCTGATCATCCTGATGGGCAAGACCGACCCGGACGCGCCCACGTACCGGCAGCAGAGCATGCTGCTCATCCCCCGGGACACCCCCGGTGTCACGGTCCTGCGTGATCTGCCCATGTTCGGTTACACCGACCGGTGCGGGCACGGCGAGGTGCTGTTCGAGGACGTCCGCGTACCGGTGGAGAACATCCTTCGCGGCGAGGGGGAGGGCTTCGCGCTCGCGCAGGGGCGGCTGGGCCCGGGACGGATGCACTACGCGATGCGCGCCGTCGGCTTCGCCGAGCGTGCCCTGCAGCTGATGTGCGAGCGGGTCACGGAGCGCGTCGCGTTCGGCGGGCCGCTCGCCGACCTGGGCGTGGTGCGCGAGTGGATCGCCCGCAGCCGCATCGAGATCGAACAACTACGGCTGCTCGTACTGAAGTCGGCCTGGCTGATGGACACCGTCGGCAACGCCGCCGCCCGCATGGAGGTCGCCGCGATCAAGGTGGCGGCCCTGGAAGTCGCGCACAAGGTGGTCGACCGCGCGGTGCAGGCCCACGGCGCGGCGGGAGTCAGCGACGACACCGTACTGGCCCGGCTGTACGCCATCACACGGGCGCTGCGCATCGCCGACGGCCCCGACGAAGTACACCTGCGGACCGTCGCCCGCCAGGAACTCGCCCCGTACAAGAAGAAGTTCGAGACAAAGGCAGGTGCGGCGTGAGCGCCCACACCCTCGACGGCAAAGTGGCCGTCATCACCGGCGGATCCCGCGGTATCGGCCTCGGCATCGCCACCGCCTACCGTTGTGCCGGCGCGCACGTGGTGATCGCCGCCCGCAAGGCCGCCGGACTTGCCGAGGCACGCGAGGAGTTGCTCCGCGTCAAGGGCCACGGCGACATCCACACGGTCGTCGCCAACGCCGGCGAACCCGACCAGGCCGAGGCCTGCGTCGACGAGACCATGACGCGCTTCGGCCGGGTCGACATCCTCGTCAACAACGCGGCGACCAACCCGTACAACGGCGACCTGCTCGACCTCGACCTGCCGCGCGCGGAGAAGACCGTCCGCGTCAACCAGTACGGCATGATCGCCTGGACCCGCTGCGTCTGGCGGGCCTGGATGGCCGAGCACGGGGGAGCGGTGGTCAACATCGCCTCCGTCGGAGGGCTGATCGTCGACCCGCACATCGGCTACTACAACGCCACCAAGGCCGCCATGCTCCACATGACCCGGCAACTCGCCTACGAACTCGGACCGAAGGCACGGGTCAACGCCATCGCCCCCGGCCTGATCAAGACCGAACTGGCCCGTGCGGTCTGGGAGGTCCGCGAACCCGTTCTCACCGCCAAGCTGCCGATGCGTCGCCTGGGCACGGTGGAGGACGTCGCGAGCGCGGCGCTGTTCCTCGCCTCCGACGCCTCCTCGTGGATGACGGGACAGACCCTGGTGCTCGACGGCGGCGCGACCGCCCTGCCGATCGGGGTGGACGAGTGAGCGCGCCGCGTACCGCCGCCGACCTGTTCTCACTCGAGGGCAGGACGGCGATCGTCACCGGCGCCTCCGCCGGGCTCGGCGCACGCTTCGCCGCCGTCCTCGCGCAGGCCGGCGCCACCGTCTTCGCCGCCGCCCGCCGTATCGACCGGCTGAAGGAACTCGCCGACTCCGACGCGCGGATCCACCCGGTCGCCTGCGATGTCTCGCTGGAGGCCGACCGGGTACGGCTGGCGGAGAGCGCACTCACCGCCACCGGCCGCATCGACATCCTGGTCAACAACGCGGCCACCTCCGGCGAGACCCGGGCCGAGGACGAGTCCCCGGACGCCTTCGCCGACGTCCTCGGGGTGAACCTCACCGCGCCCTTCCACCTCGCCCGGCTCACCGTCGAGGCTCCCGGGGTCGTCACCGGCAAGAGCATCATCAACGTCTCCTCCATCCTCGGCCTCGTCTCGGCCGCCCCCCTCGGCGGCGCCGGCTACTCCGCGTCCAAGGCGGGACTGATCGGGTTGACTCGCGAGCTGGCGGGTCAGTGGGGTCGCGACGGGGTTCGCGTCAACGCCCTCGCCCCGGGCTGGTTCCGCACCGAGATGACCGCCGAGCTCTTCGGTGACGAGCGCTCCAGCCGCTGGGTCGACCGCAACACCCAGCTGCGGCGCGGCGGCGAGAGCCACGAGCTCGACGGCGCGCTGCTCTACCTCGCCTCGGACGCCTCCACGTACTGCACCGGACAGGTCCTGACCGTCGACGGCGGATGGACGGCGCGATGAGGGTCCGCACCGAGATCGACGAGGGCGGACTGGCCCGGGTCACCCTGTGCCGGGGCGAGGCGGGCAACGCCATCGACCTGGAGCTGGCCCGCGGACTGCTGGACGCGGCCCGTGCCTGCGAGCGCGGTGCCGTCCGGGCCGTGCTGCTCACCGGCGAAGGGAAGTCCTTCTGCGTGGGCGGTGACCTCAGGGAGTTCGCCGCGTTCTCCGGTGAGGCACTGGAGAAACACCTCGTCGCGGTCACCGACGCGCTGCACGACGCCCTGCGCACCTTCGCCGCCCTGGACGCGCCCCTGGTGGCTGCCGTGCAGGGAGCCGTCGCGGGCGCGGGCATCGGCCTGGCGGCCGCGGCCGACGTGACCCTGGCCGCCGACACCGCCACGTTCACGGCCGCGTACACCGGCATCGGCTACTCGCCGGACGCCGGAGTCAGCTGGTCCCTGCCCCGTCTGATCGGACCCAAGCGGGCCCTGGACCTGCTGCTGACCAACCGCCGGATACCGGCGGCGGAAGCCGCGGCGATCGGGCTCGTCAGCCGCGCCGTCCCCGCCGGGGAGCTGGCCGCCGATGCCGAGCGCACGGCCGAGGCCCTGCGCCGCGGACCCACGGCCGCCTACGGCGCCACCCGCCGGCTCGTCGGAGCCGGACCGACCGCGAATCTCGGCCCGCACCTGGACCGCGAGGCCCGCGCGCTCGCCGCCGCGGCCACCTCCGAAGAGGGCCGTGAGGGCGTCGCCGCCTTCCTCGGCAAGCGGGCCCCCGAGTTCACGCGCGTCCCGCCCCGGGCCTGATCCCCGTACCCCACACCCTTTGGAGCCCACCGTGACGGAAGCATTCATCGTCGGAGCCGTCCGCACCCCCGTCGGCCGCCGCAAGGGCACGCTCAGCGGCGTGCACCCCGCCGACCTCGGCGCCCATGTGCTGCGCGCCCTGCTGGAGCGAACAGGTGTCGACCCGGGCGCGGTCGACGACGTGTACTTCGGGTGCGTCGGCCAGATCGGCGCCCAGACCGGAAACGTCGCACGCACCGCGTGGCTGTCGGCGGGACTGCCGCAGCACGTCCCCGGCACCACCATCGACCGGCAGTGCGGCTCCTCCCAGCAGGCCGTGCACTTCGCCGCGCAAGCGGTCGGCTCCGGCGCCGCCGATCTGGTGGTCGCGGGCGGCGTGGAGGTGATGAGCCTGGTGCCCATCGCCAGCCCGATGTTCGTCGGAGAGAAGGCCGGCCTCGGCAGTCCCTATGCGGGGGACGGCTGGCGCGAGCACTTCGGGGATCAGGAGGTCTCGCAGTTCCGCGGCGCCGAGCTGATCGCGGAGAAGTGGGCCATCTCCCGCGAGGACATGGAGCAGTACGCGCTCACCAGTCACCAGCGGGCGCTCGCCGCCCAGGCCGACGGCGTCTTCGACGAGGAGATCGTCCCGTCCTTCGGGCTCAGCGTCGACGAGGGCCCGCGCGCCGACTCCACGCTCGAGAAGATGGCAGGGCTGAAGACGCTCACCGAGGACGGCCGGCTGACCGCCGCCGTCTCCAGCCAGATCTCCGACGGCGCCGCCGCTCTGCTGATCGCGTCCGAAGAAGCCGTGCGTCGCCACGGGCTGACTCCGCTGGCCCGTGTGCACACCATGGCCGTAGTCGGATCCGACCCGATCCATATGCTCACCGGTCCGATCCCCGCCACCGAGAAGGTCCTGGACAAGGCGGGCCTGGCGATCGACGACATCGACCTGGTCGAGATCAACGAGGCCTTCGCCTCCGTCGTCCTCGCCTGGCAGAAGGAGATCGGCGCCGCCCCGGAGCGGGTCAACGCCTTCGGCGGCGCGATCGCGCTCGGGCATCCGCTCGGCGCCACCGGAGCCCGGCTCATGACCACGCTCGTTCACCAGCTGCGCAGGACCGGTGGACGCTACGGTCTGCAGACGATGTGCGAAGGCGGCGGCATGGCCAACGCGACCGTGCTCGAGGCTCTGTGAGCGCCCGATTGGCAACTGAGTTCAACTTGGGTCTACTCTCGGTGCGGACACGCTGAGTGACGGCGCTGAGTGGCGGCGCCGGGTGACGGTCACGGGAGAGGTCATGGCGAGGATCGTTGAACCGGAGGCGGGACCGCGGTCCAAGCGTGCGGCCATCCTCACGGCTGCGGTGGACTGCTTCGGCGAGGCCGGCTTCGAGGCCACCAAGTGGTCCACCGTGGCCGAGCGGGTGGGCATCGGGCAGACCGCCCTCTATCACTACTTCGAGTCGAAGACCCACTGTCTGCTGACGATCATGCGCCTCGAACTGGAGCGCTCGCACGACCGGTTCGTCGAGGCGACCAAGGACACCGAGGTCCCCGTCGAGGCGCTGCGGGCGGCGGTCCGCGCGGCGTACGACGTCTCCCCGCACGAGGTGCTGCAGATGCGCATTCTGCAGAACCACATGGACCTGCTCTCCGGTACGCGCCGGTCCAAGCGCGAGGAGGCCGAGCGGATCGCGGCCCGGCAGTTGGTCCAGGTCGTCGAGCGGGACTGGACGAACCTGCTGGTGAAGGGCATGTCCCAGGGAGCCTTTCCGCTGCGGGACGCGCAGTTGCTGGGCGCGAGCGTGCTCGGTCTGATCGTCAGTGTGTGGCGGTGGTACCGGCCGTCCGGCCCGACGCCGCTTGCGGAGATCAGTGAGCTGATCGAGGGCGCCTGCGTGCGGATGGTCGCCTCCTGACGAGCTGAGCGGTCCTGCGTACGCGCTGCGTGGCCCCCTGACGGATGTCGTCCGTCAGGGGGCCACTGCGTCGTCCTGAGCGTGATGACCGAGAACGTAACCGGCCATTGCCAGGTGTGTTTCCCCAGGATTAAGATCCCCGCAGAAACTGAACTGAACTTAACTCAGGTTGAGCTGAGGAGGGGTCATGCGACGACGCACGACACGCACGCTCATCGCCGCACTGGTCGCCATGCTCGCCCCGGTGGCCAGCGCCTGCGCAGGCCCTTCGGCGGCAGGGGACGACAAAGTCATCAGAATCGGTGCCTGGCATCCGCTCACGGGAGCCCTGGCCTCCTTCGGCATCCCCGAGAGGGCGGGTGCCGACGCCTACTTCGATTCCGTCAACGCGCAGGGCGGGATCAACGGCCGCAAGATCGAGTGGATCGTCAAGGACAACGCCTCCGACCCGCAGCAGACGGTGCAGATCGCCCGTCGGCTCGTCGACCAGGACGGGGTCGTGGCGATCGTCGCGACGAACGGTACGTCCCAGACCCGGGCCACGTTCCCCTTCGTGCTCGAGCGGTCGAAGGTGCCGATCCTCAACACGCTCGGCGGTGACGCGTCCTGGTACCAGCCGGCCCGTGACGGGCTGTTCGGGCTGCAGACCCTGTACGAAGACCAGGCGGCCGCGCTGGGGGACTGGGTGGTGCGCGACGGCGCGAAGAAGGTGCTGGTCGTGCACAGTGACCCGGCGGCCTTCGTCAACGTCTCCAAGCAGGTCGCCCCCGCCGCTCTCAAGACCGATCCGTCCGTCCAGGTGAAGCGGCTGAAGGTCAAGTTCGCGACCACCGACTACAGCCCGGTGATCAGCAAGGTGAAGGCCCAGAAACCCGATGCCGTCGTGCTCATCCTGGCAGCCGCGGAGGCCGCGACCTATATGAAGGAAGCCAAGCTGCAGGGACTCGACATCCCCTCGTACGGCTATGCGCCCGTGGCGGCACAGGCCACGCTGACGCTGGCCGGCAAGGCGGCCGAAGGGTTCAAGTCGGTGCAACTGGTCAAGTCGCCGAACGACGACGACCCGGCCGTCAAGGAGTTCCGCAAGGCGATGGCGAAGTACGAGCCCGGACAGCCGGCCGACTTCATCACCTTGTGGGGCTGGGAAGCGGCCAAGGCGTTCGTGGAGATCGCAGAGACCATCGACGGGCCGGTCACCTCCGAGGCGCTGACCCGGGCCTACCAGAACGCGCGCCAGGTCGACACGGGCGTGGGGCCGGTACTCAACTTCTCCCCGAGCCGCCACCTGGGCACCCGTGACGTACAGAAAGTCGTGGCCAGGGACGGCCGCTGGGAGTCGCAGGGCGACTTCTTCACCCCGCCCGTCCGCGACTGACACCGGCTGTCGCCGACAGCCTTTCCGACCAGTGAGAGGACCACTCATGGCCAGTGTGTTGCGCGACTACATGGCGCGTTTGGACAGCGACCACCCGGAGCGGGCGCTCGAACTCCTCGTACCGGACTTCCGATTTCACCTCGCCCTGCCGGGCCGGGAGCAGACGGGATGGTCGAAGGACGACTTCGCCGCCTACATCGCGGGCCGCAACGCCGTCGAGCGGGCGCACAAAATCCTTCGTCACAGCACCGACGGTGATCTGGAGACCGTGTACGGAGTGGTGACCGAGTCGGGGAAGGCCGTCGGGTCCTTCCTCTCCGCTGCCGTTGTCACCCCCGACGGACAGATGGCGCGCTATCAGTCGTACTTCACCACGACGTACGACCTCATCGACCTGCCGGAGTAGCCGCGCCCCGCAATCGCTGACCCATCCGACCCGCAGGCGACAGGGAATCCGACATGACCGAGACCTCCACGGGCGCCGCCACCACGGCCGCCGCCCCCTTCCTCACCGCATGGTTCGAGATCCTCGACAGTGACGAGCCGAACAAGATCCTCGACCTGATCAGCGACGACTTCTCCCTTTCCATCCTGTTCTCCACCGGCGACGGCAAGGCGACCGACTTCGCGGGGGACCGCGCCGCGCTGGTCGGCTACCTCGAACAGCGGGAGAGGGGCACGCGCACCCACCATCTCCTGTCCGCGACCACGCTCGGCCAGGACGAGCTCTTCCTCGGCGAGGTGCGGCGCGCGGGTGTTTTGGAGGCGAGTTTCGTCGCCGCCGGGCGGGTGAACGCAAGCGGCCGGCTGCAGCGGCTGCTGATCGGCCGGTCGTCCGAGATCCGTTTCGACTGAACACCTCCCCGGCGGTGCGGCTCACATTTCAACTGACTATGTGCGGAGGGAAGTTATGTACAACCTCGTCCTGCTGGCAGCCCGGCCACCGGAGTGGACGCATGAGCGGTTCATCGACTGGTGGCGTGGCGATCACGCGGACCTGACGTATCGCCTGCCGGGACTGCGTGCCTGGCGGCACACCGAGATCGACCAGGCCCTGGAGCCGCGCTCCGAGGGCTGGGACGGGATCTCGGTGCTCAGCTTCGACTCCCCGGAGGACCTGAAGAAGGCCCTCAAAAGCCAGGAGTGGGCCGACGCGGTCGCCCAGGTGGGGGACATGAAGGGGCGGCGTATCGCGGTGATGGGGCACGAGGCGGAGCTGTTCACCGGCTGAAGCGCCGCCCGGGGCGGTCGAAGAGCGACCGCTCCTCACGTTCGTCGACAGGGTTCAGTACGGAGTTCGGCACAGCATAGCGAGGAAGCGGCATGCGACAGGTAGTGCGGGAGTTGCAACAACGGGCCGAGCAGGCCGACTTCGTCGCCGTCATCGACGACGCGGGCAGCCATACGGCGCGCGAACTGCTGGCCGAGGCGGCCAGGCTGGCCGAGGTGCTGTTTCCCGGCGCGGCGGCGGAGGGCGACGGCGGCACCGTCATGGTCCAGGCCGACAATTCATGGCGCACCGTCGCCGCGACGCTCGCCGTGGGCCTGCGCGGTGGTGTCCTCGCCGTCGTCAACCGGCACACCACGCGGACCGAGTTCGCCGCGGCCTTCGAGGACATCCGCCCGGACGCCGTCGTCGCCGAGCCCTCGGCGATCGACGAATGGGCCGTGCCCGCGCTGGTGCCGGGCCGGGCGGACGGCATGGTGCTCGACGGCTGGACGGTCCACTCCGTGCCGGGGCGGCCCGATGTGTCGCGCTGGTCGGGGGGCGTGCTCATAGGGTTGACCTCGGGCTCGACCGGGCGACCCAAGGGCGTCGTGCAGTCCGAGGCGGCCCTGCGCTACGCCGGCGAGAGCACCATCGAGATCAACGGCCTGGCCCGCGGCGACGCGGTCGCCGCGATCGTGCCGCTGTCGTCGACGGCGGCGTACTGCTTCGGCGTCTACCTGTCCCTTCTCCTGGGCGGCCCGCTCGTTCTGACGGCGAAGTGGGACCGGGCCGTCGCACTGCAGCGGATGGCCGACGCCCGGGTCCGCTGGTCCATGTGTGTGCCGACCATGGCGCTGCAGATGGGCGCCGAGGCGGCCGGCTCGGGCATCCTCGCGGGGGTCCGCGCGATCACTGTGGGCGGAGGCCCGATGGACCGCGGCGCCCTGGCGCGCGCCGAACAGTCCCTGGGCACAAGGATCCTGCGTGTCTTCGGTATGTCCGAGTGCCTCGGCCACACCTCGCCGAGCCCCGACGACCCCGAGGAGATACGGCTCGGCAGGGACGGCCGGCCGTTCCCCGGTACGCAGTTGCGCGCGGTCGCGCCCGACGGCACCGAGGCCGCGCCGGGCGTGTCCGGAAGGGCCCAGGTGCGTGGCCCCTCCCTCTTCCTCGGCTACGCCCGCGACGGTGGGGTCGAGCCGCCCACGCTGACCGACGACGGCTACTTCCCCACAGGGGACCTGCTGTCGGTCCACGAGGACGGCACCATCAGCATCATGGGCCGCGAGAAGGACGTCATCATCCGCGGCGGCCGCAACATCGACATCACCGAGATAGAGCGGGCGGTCGCCAGCTACCCGCGCGTGGCCAGGGCCTGCGTCGCGGCCGTACCGGACGAGGTGCTCGGTGAACGGGTCGCGCTGCTAGTCGTCACCGAGGACGGCGCCGGCATCGACCTGGAGGAGGTGACGGGTCACTTGGAGAGCGTGGGACTGTCCAAGACGAAGTGGCCCGAATTCGTCTACGGCATCGAGGAGTTGCCGCAGACCAAGGTCGGCAAGCTCGACCGGTCGGGGGCCCGCGAGCTGGCCCACCGGCTGCGGGCGCGCACTTTCGACCCGGCCTGACGAGGGGCGTGGCCACGGGCCGCCCCGACCACCATTCCGCCCGTTCCACAGCGGCACAGCAGCCAGCGAGGGAGAGTCATGACAACGCGGTTCGACCAGGGCCCATGGGCCGCAGCCGGAGTCCAGACCGTGCAGCCCGGGGTGCACCGCGTTCCGCTGCCGCTGCCCAACGACGGCCTGCACGCCGTCAATGTCTATCTGCTGGAGAATCTGGCGGACGACGACGGCATCGTCATGATCGACGGGGGCTGGGCGATCCCCGAGGCACGCAAGGCGCTCGAGGAGGCCATGGCCGCCATCGGCCGCGACCTCGGCGACATCAGCCACATCCTGGTCACCCACATCCACCGCGACCACTACACCAACGCCGTGGAGCTGCGCCGTCTGCTCGGTTCCCGTGTGTACCTGGGCGCGGGTGAACGGCCGGGCCTGGAGATGCTCGACCGCCTGCGCAGCGACGAACCCGCCGGCTCACTGGAGACACTGCGCAGGGCGGGCGCCCGCGAACTCGCCGACCACATCCAGGAGTTGGACCACGGCGGCTACGACCCAGCGGTCTGGGAGGCCCCTGACCGCTGGCTCGGGGCCGAGACCCTCCGCTTCGGTGACGGCGCGCTGCGTGTCGTACCGACTCCCGGACACACCAAGGGGCACGTGGTCTTCCTGGACGAACAGCGCGGACTGCTGTTCTCCGGGGATCACGTCCTGCCGCACATCACCCCGTCCATCGGCTTCGAACTGGCCGATCCCGGGGGCCGTCCGCTCGCCGACTACCTGGACTCGCTGCGGCTGATGACGCACTACGCCGACGCGCGCCTGCTGCCCGCGCACGGGCCGGTCGCCGACAGCGCGCACACCCGCGTCGCCGAGCTGCTGACGCACCACGACAACCGGCTGGCGCAGAGCCTGACGGCGCTGGGCGAGGCCACGCTCGACGCGCACGCGGTGGCCCGCAAGCTGGGCTGGACGCGCCGGGAGGTGCCGTTCGGCGAGCTCAATGCGTTCAACCAGATGCTCGCGATCAACGAGACGGCGGCGCACCTGGACGTCCTGGTGCTGCGGGGGCGGGTCACGGTGGCGTTCGTCGACGGGGTGAACCAGTACACGCGTGTGCGCTGACATCGCACAGGCGCAAGGCACGAAGCGAGGGGACGCGACAACTGCCGCGTCGCCTCGCTTCGTGCCTTCTGTCAGCGGGCCGTCCACCCGCCGTCCACGTAGAGCTCGGAACCGGTGACGAAGCTCGAGTCGTCCGAGGCGAGGAACGCCACCGCACCGGAGACCTCGTCGGGCCTGCCCAGGCGGCCCATGGGCGTGCCCTCGACCATCGCGGTGTGCCGGGGTGTGCCGCGCCACAGCTCGCGGGAGAGGGGCGTCTCGATGAAGCCGGGGTGGATCGAGTTGACGCGCACTCCGCGGGTGGCCCAGTGCAGCGCGGCGTTCTTCGTCATCAGCCGGACCGCACCCTTCGCGGCGTGGTACGAGAACTGGCTGCCGAACCCGCCGACCGTACCGAAGATGGACGCGATGTTGACGATCGAGCCGCCACCGGTGCGTTCGATCGCGGCACCGCCGTGCTTCATGCCGAGCCAGACACCGGTCTGGGTGACCGCGATGACCTTGTCCCAGGATTCCTGGGTCTCCGTCTCCACGGTGCGCATCTTGGCGATCCCCGCGTTGTTGACGAGTACGGACAGGCCGCCCAGTTCGTCGACCGCGCGCTCGACCGCGCCGCGCCAGGCATCCTCGTCGCGGACGTCAAGTGCCAGGCCCAGCGCCCGGGCACCGCCGGCCGTCAGCTCCTTCGCCAGCTCCTCGCAGCGGCCGGCGTCCACGTCGGTCACCACCACCGCGGCGCCCTCGGCGGCCAGCCGACGCGCGACGGCGTCGCCGATACCGCCCGTCGCGCCGGTGATCAGAGCGACCTGTCCGGACAGCCGGTCTCGCATAAGCTCTCCTTCACTCAGTGCCTCAGCGTTCACGGCAGCAGCTCCAATCCGGAGCGCAGCAACGCGGGAACCGCGGAGCCGACGCGCTCGAAGCCCGCTCCGACGGTCTGTCCCGCGAGATAGCGGGCGTGGATGCCTTCAGCGATCACGGCGAGCTTGAAACACCCGAGCGCCTGGTAGTAGGCCACGGCTCCGATGTCCCGGCCGGACTTCGCGGCGTATCGCTCGGCCAGTTCGCGACCCGAGGGGAAGCCGGGGTTGGCGGTCGGGACATGGCGTGCCCCGAGGACCGGTTCGCAGGTCGGATCCCAGTACATGAGGAGCATCCCGAGGTCGGCGAGCGGGTCGCCGAGCGTGGCCATCTCCCAGTCGACGATCGCCGCGATCCGCCCGAGGTCGCCGGGCGCCAGGATCGTGTTGTCCAGGCGGTAGTCGCCGTGCACGACCGTCGGGGCGCCGCTCGGCGGCACGGCGCGGGCGAGGCGGCCGTGCAGCTCTTCGAGGTCGGGCAGCTCCCGGGTGGCGACCTTGGCCCACTGTCCGCGCCAGCGCCGCACCTGACGTTCCAGATAGCCCTCGGGGCGGCCGAAGCCGCCGAGTCCGACGTCGGCGGCGTCGACCGAGTGCAGCGCCACCAGAGCGTCGACGAGGGCTTCGGCGGCGCGCCGCGCATCCGCGGGCGGCAGCCCGGCGGCCTCGTCACCGTCGCGCAGCACCGCGCCCTCGACGAAGTCGACGACGCAGAACGGCGCTCCGAGCACCTCCGGGTCCGTGCACGACAGCACCGCCCGGGCGACCGGCACCCCGGTGCCTGCGAGCGCGGCGACGACACGGTACTCGCGGTCCATGTCGTGCGCGGTCGGCGTCAGCACCCCCAGCGGCGGCCGGCGCAGCACCCAGCGGTGCGTCCCGTCCGTCACCTCGTAGGTGAGGTTGGAGCGCCCGCCGTGCAGCAGCTCGACCCTCAACGGGCCGGCGCACTCGGGGACATGACGCTCGAAGTAGCGGTGCAGCGCGGTCACGTCCACGCCGACCACCGCCGACTGCGACGGGGTCATCGCCCGGCCCTCCGCTCCGTCGCCGCCCGAACCGCACGCTTGGCGATCGCCCAGCGGTGGGTCTCCGAAGGGCCGTCGTAGATACGGAAGGGGCGCACCTCCCGGTACAGCCGCGACAGCGGAGCGTCCCCCGAGATGCCGAGCGCTCCGCA
The DNA here is from genome assembly GCF_040652275.1 of Streptomyces sp. NPDC048275. NCBI lineage: Bacteria > Bacillati > Actinomycetota > Actinomycetes > Kitasatosporales > Streptomycetaceae > Streptomyces > Streptomyces sp. NPDC048275. The sequence continues at coordinate 11,758 of NZ_JBEZLR010000088.1, read as the reverse complement.
CACCTGGACGGCGCGGTCGACCACGCGATTGACGGCTTCGGAGACGTAGGTCTTGGCGATCGAGGTGTGCTGGGCGGCCGAGCGGCCCTGGTCCAGTTCCCAGCAGGCCCGCCACAGCACCGCGCGGCTGGTCTCGATGTCGATCTCGGAGTCGGCCAGCAGCTGCTGCACCATGCCCAGTTCGGCCAGCGGCCCACCGAAGGCCGAGCGGCCCGCCGCGCGTTCGAGGGCGAGGTCCTGTGCCCGGCGCGCCACCCCGAGCCAGCGCATGCAGTGGGTCATGCGGGCCGGGCCGAGGCGCACCTGCGCGTACCGGAAGCCCTGGTCCACCTTGCCCAGAACGGCCGTGTCCGGAACCTCGCAGCCCTCGAAGACGATCTCGCTGTGCCCGCCGAACAGGCCCTGGTCCAGGGTGTCGATGTTCCGGACGATCTTCATGCCCGGGTTCGCCGCGTCGACGAGGAACATCGTCGCGCCGCCCGCGTCACCGGGGCCGCCGCTGGTGCGGGCCATGCAGATGGCGAAGGCGGCCCCGTCGGCGCCGCTGATGAACCACTTACGGCCGTCGATGCGCCAGCCGGCGCCGGTCTTCGTCGCGGCGGTGGCCAGCGCGCGCGGATCGGATCCGGCGCCCGGTGCCGGTTCGGTCATCGCGAAACAGGAGCGCGCCTCACCCGCGGCGAGCGGGCGGAGGTACCGCTCCTTCTGCTCCTGGGTGGCCACCACCTCGAGCAGGTGCGTATTGCCCTCGTCGGGCGCCGCGCAGTTCAACGCGAGCGGCCCCAGCAGTGAGTAACCGGCTGCCTCGAAGACGACCGCCTGTCCCCGCAGGTCGAGTCCGAGCCCGCCGAATTCCTCGCCGACATGCGGAGCGAACACCCCCGCCGTCCGGGCCGCCTCCTGCAGCCGCCGCCGCAGTGGTTCCGGTCCCGCATGGACGTTGCCGTCACACGCCTGTTCCTCGGGTATCACCACATCCCGTACGAAGTCCGTGGTACGCCGCGCGATCTCGGCGACCCTCTCGTCGATCTCGAAGCTGATGGACACATCTCACCTCTGATCTTGGCTACTGACCATTAGCCATGACACGGGTGAGGGGAGTGCTATGTCAAGGGTTCGGGCTATAGTGGCTGCTCCAGAGTGATGGAATCGGCTAATGTGCAGTAGCTTCCCGGGAGTCCATGTGAGCGCATCTCAAGGCGAGGTGTACGAGCGGCCGCACCGGCCGCCGCGCCCGGAGGGCGCCCCCGCGGCCGACCGCCGGTCGGGGATCCGCGAGGCCGCGCTACGGTTGTTCGCCGCGCAGGGCTATCGGTCCACGACCATGACCGACATCGGCGCCGCCGTGGGCATTCGCGGGCCGAGCCTCTACAAACACGTGGCGTCCAAGCACGAGTTGCTGGCCGAGATCATGATCGGCACGATGGAGCAGCTCATCGCCGACAACACAGCCGCTGTCGCGGACACCGGCGAGGTACGGGAACAACTGCGCCGCTCCGTGGAGGCGCACATTCGCTACCACGCGCGCCATCGCCTGGAAGCCTTCGTCGGCAACCGCGAGATCGGCAGCCTGGAACAGCCCGACCAGGAGCGGGTACTCGCCCGCCGCAGCGACTACGAGCGCCGCTTTCGCGAACTGATCGAGCGGGGCACGGCCGAGGGCGCCTTCCACGTGCAGTCGGCCAGGATCGCGTCGTACTCGATCCTCGACATGGGCATCGGTGTGGCCAGCTGGTTCCGCGAGGGCGGGGAGTTCACCGTGGACCAACTCGCCTATCAGTACGGCGACATCGCGCTGCGTATCGTGGGCGCGCGGTGTCCGGGCGCCACCGCGTACGAGGACTGACCTTGCCTGCTCGACGCCGCGCAGCTGCGCCCTCGCGGACGCGGATGCCCGCGCCACGGCAGCCGGAGCCTGACGAAGCAGCAGAGTAAGGCTCCGTCAGCCGACGGGAGCCGTGCGGACGGCGGAGATGTCGAATTCGAGGCGAACCTTGTCACTCACCATGGCGCCGCCCTCGGCCAGTCTGGCGTTGTACGTCAGACCCCATTCGGAACGATTGATGGTGGTGGTGCCGCCGAAGCCGACCCACTCATAGCCGAACGGGTCGGTGACGTGTCCTATATAGGTGAGCTCCAGGACGAGGGGACGGGTGGTGTCCTTGATGGTGAGGTCGCCGGTCATGCGGTAGACGTCGGTGCCCGCGAGTTGCGCGGCGGTGCTGGTGAAACGCATGCGTGGGTAGGTCGCGGCGTCCAGGAAGTCACGGCTGACCAAGTGGGCGTCGCGTTGTTCCACACCACTGTTCACGCTGGCGGTGGACAATACGATCTCGGCCCGCGAGCGAGCGGGGTTGCGGCCGTCGAGATAGAGCCGGCTTTGGTACTCCGTGAAAGCCCCGCGCACCGTGGTCACCATCGCATGCCGGACGGAGAAGCCGATCCGGCTGTGTGCCGGGTCGATCTCCCACTCTCCGGTCAGCGCAGCCAGGCCGGGATCCGGCAGACCGGCAGGGGCGAAAGCCGATGGGGCGACGGGGAGTTGTGGAGCGACGGGGGGTTCCGAGGGACGGAGTGACGCACCGCGGTTGAACAATTTCATGACTCACGTAATTACTGCACGGCAGATATTGGCGCAACCTTTACTCAAGAGCTGCCGAGGCCCGAATCGGTACTGACAGGCTTATACACCACCACCGTATGGCCGATGGCTACACTATCCCCACACACTCGCCACGGAATCACCAAGAGGCGGGCGAATGAATGCGGATGCGTCCTGCGGGGAAATTCGACCCGATCGCCCGGGTCGAACACCACTACCCCTACCTACAGGCAGACCGCCCTAAAACCTGCACATCATCCGCGACTATTTCGGCGATCACTTCTGTAAGCAGGCCGTCGGACCGGTTCCCGAAAAGCCGCACGCGCCAGAAAGTCCCTCAGGAGGATGCGCCACACGTACCACTCGTGTCCGCCGTCAAGGAAGGCGGTCTGCGGGGGCGGGGTGGTGGATGGGGCCGGTGCTGCGGGCAAGGAGTTGCCCGGTGCCGTGGTTGGAGTGGGCGATGATTTCGGCGGTGATGGAGATGGCGGTTTCTTCGGGGGTGTGAGCGCCGAGATCGAGGCCTATGGGGGAGTGCAGGCGGGCGAGCCGGTCGGCGGTTACGCCGGCATCACGCAGGGCGTCCACGCGGTGGTCGTGGGTGCGGCGGGAGCCCATGGCGCCGATGTACCCGACGGGGAGGCTGAGGGCGAGGCGGAGCAGGGGGATGTCGAATTTGGGGTCGTGGGTGAGGACGCAGATGACGGTGCGGGCGTCGACCTCGGTGTGTTCCAGGTAGCGGTGGGGCAAGTCGACGATGATCCCGTCGGCGTGGGGGAAGCGGGTGGGGGTGGCGAAGACGGGGCGGGCGTCGCAGACGGTGACGTGGTAGCCGAGGAAGTGGCCGGTCCGGCTGAGGGCGGCGGCGAAGTCGATGGCGCCGAAGATGAGCATGCGGGGGCGGGGTGCGTGGGTGTGGACGAGGACGGAGAGCCGTTCGGGGCAGGTGTCGGCGTCCCCGCCGACCTCGATACGGGCGGTGCGCCCCGCCCTGAGCAGTGCGCGGGCCTGGGCTGCCACTGCCCGGTCCTCTCGTGCGCCGCCCAGGGTTCCGTCGTACGCGTTGCCGTCGCCGAGCAGGGAGAGGGCGCGGCCGAGGAGGTGCTCGGGGCCGTCGACGATCTGGGCCACCGCAGTGGGACGTCCCGACACCGCATCTTCCAGAGCCATGGTGACGTTGGGCCGTCGGTTCTACGCGCTGTACGAGGACGTCGATTTCGCCGCCGCAGGTGAGGCCGACGGCGAAGGCGTCGTCGTCGGAGTAGCCGAACCGGGCTCGTACGGGGGTGCCGCCGTCCGCCAGTACCTGTTGGCACAGTTCGTAGACGGCACCTTCCACACAGCCGCCGGAGATGCTGCCGACCACCTCACCGTCGGCGTCGACGGCGAGGGCGGTGCCGGGTGGCAGGGGCGCGCTGCCGCTGACCTTGATGACGGTGGCGAGGGCGAAGGGACGGGCCTCGCGGCACCAGTCGTGCAGCGTGTCTGCGATGTTCAGCATGGGCGGTTCTCCGGTGAGGGCGGCATACGTGGTCGGGCGCGGTCGGCCGTCGGACGGTCGGGCGAGCACCTGAGGGCTCGGGCCGGGCGAGCGTCCGCGTGCCTCAGAGCAGGGCTTCGACGGTGATGGGCAGTTCGCGTACGCGGCGTCCGGTGGCGTTGAAGACCGCGTTGGCGCTGGCGGGTGCCACGCCGATGTGGACGACCTCGGAGTGGGCCGCGGCCTCGGCCATCCGCACCAGCGCACCTATCCGCAGGCCCCCGCGCTCGGTGACCGTGACCTCGCGCAACGGCAAGCCACTGATATCGACCAGTGCGCCGGGGCGTTCGACGGTCTCACGCATCAGGTCGACCAGGGTGGTGCCCCCGGCGATGTAACGCCCGCCGCGCCGGCCCGCGGCGAGTGCCCCGGCGGTGTCGGAGACCTTGGTGAAAGTGAAGGGATACATGGGAGGCAGGCCTCATTTCCGGCGGGCGGTCTGTTCGACCGCGCGCACGATCTTCACGTAACACCCCGCAGCGGCAGATGTTGCCGCTCATCCACTCTCGGATCTCGTCCTTGGAGCCGGTGTGGCCCTCCTGGATGCAGCCGACGCCGGACATGATCTGGCCGGGAGTGCAGTAGCCGCACTGGAAGGCGTCCTGCTCGACGAATGCCTGCTGCAACGGGTGCAGTTCGTCGCCGTCGGCCAGGCCCTCGATGGTGGTGACCTCTGCGTCCTCCAGCCGCACCGTCAGCGTCAGACAGGAGTTGACCCGGCGACCGTCGACCAGAACCGTGCAGGCCCCGCAGGCACCGGCGTTGCAGCCCTTCTTCGAGCCGGGCAGGCCAAGGTGCTCGCGCAGCAGGTCAAGGAGCGAGGTCCGGTTGTCGACTGTGACGGTGTGCCGCTTGCCGTTGACGGTCAGCGAGACACGACCGCTGGGCGGCGCATCGGCGGTGGCCGCCGACTCGGCGCCGAGCGCGGTCGGACTCGTCATCAGGCCGCCCGCCACGACAACACCCCCGACCGCGGTGGTCGTCGCGATGAACGTGCGCCGGGACGGCGCCGAGGGGGGCTCGGAGGAGGACTCGGAGGGGGGAGGAACGGCTGACTCGGTGAGTTCAGTGGACATGCGTACGCTTTCGGATCGGCGGAAGGTCGATGGGCCTCTTCGTCGGCGTGCCCAGAGCCAGAACCCACGTCGTCCGTCACCACCGGGGCGAACGGCGCTGTACTGGGCAGTTGTCATGACGGACGCGGCGACGGGCTGTGGCCCGGCCCCGAACTCACCTCCGCGGTGTGAGATCGAGGCCCGGCTTCAGGGGCGTTCAGGCGGTGGTGTCGTCGTAGCCGAGGTTGCCGCCGAGTTCGCGGGAGGCTTCGGTTTGGGCGAGGAGTTCCTCGGCCTTGGCCTTGACGCCTTCGATGGCGTCGGCGCCGGCGACGAAGCGCTGCAGAGGCTTGTCCTGGTTGGCGATGGTGAGCAGCGCACGGGCGAGTTTGGCGGGGTCGCCGCTCTGCCGGCCGTTCATGCTCTTCCATGCGGCGACGGTGGCGGTGGTGCGTTCGGCGTAGTCGTCGATGGTCGGCTCGGGCCAGATGGTGGAGCCGTCGACGAGGAGTTCGGTGCGGAAGAAGCCGGGTTCCACGACGGTGGTGTGGATGTTGTAGGGCTCGACGTCGTAGCGCAGGGATTCCATCCACCCCTCGACGCCGAATTTGGAGGCGGCGTAGGCGACGCAGAATTCCTGGCCGATGATGCCGGCGGAGGAGGAGAGGGTGATGATGTGGCCGGCGCGCTGCTTGCGCAGGACGGGCAGGACGGCGCGGGTGACGTTCATGGGTCCGAAGAGATTGGTCTCGATCTGCTGGCGCATCTGCGCCGGAGTGATCTCCTCGAAGTAGCCGGCGAAGAAATTGCCGGCGTTGTTGATCAGGACGTCGATGCGGCCGAAGCGGTCGACGGTGGCCTGCGCGGCGGCCTCGGCGTCCTCCAGGCTGGTGACGTCCAGTTTGGTGACCAGCAGGTTGTCCTGTGGCCCGCCGAGGGTCTCCTCGACCTCTTCGGGGCGGCGGCCGGTGGCGACGACCTGGTGGCCGGCGGCGAGGGCCTCTCGGACGATGTCCGTGCCCAGACCGCGTCCGGCACCGGTGACGAGAATGACCTTGCTCATGAGGGGTTCCTTTCAGGTGCCGTGATCCGGCACCCGGGTGTTGCGCGGTGATGATGCGGGGCGTCCCGGCCGATGGCCGAGCAGCGGATGAGAGCAGATGGCGTCAGGCCTGGTCCGTCGGCATGATCCACAGTTCGCCGACGGAGGTGTGGCGGGGCCGGGTGACCATGTAGGCGACGCCGTCGGCGATGTCGTCGGGGGCGAGGACCTCGGTCGTCTCGTAGAAGGGGGTGATCATCGCGCCCTGGATCTCGGGCTTGTTGTGCGAGCCCAGCTCGGTGTCCACGCCGCCCGGCTCCAGGACACCGACGCGGACGTGCCGCTGGGTGACTTCCTGGCGCAGGGACTCGGTGAGCCGTTCACGCCGAACTTGGTGAGGTTGTAGACGCCGTAGCCGTTCCAGGCGACGCGGCCGGCGATCGAGCTGATGTTGACGATGTCGGCGACCCGGCGCGGACCGTCCTCGGCCGCCTTGAGCAGGTGTGGTAGCGCGGCGCGGGTGGTGTAGAGCAGGCCCTGGACGTTGACGGCGATCATGCGCTCCCACTCCTCGACGTCCGCGCCGACGACGGGGCCCAGGAGCATCAGGCCGGCGTTGTTGACCAGGATGTCCAGCCGTCCGAAGGACTCCACGGCCTGCTGTACGGCGGCCTCGGCCTGGGCGCGGTCGGCGATGTCCGCCTCCACGACCAGGGCTGTGCCACCGGCCTTCTCGATCTCGGCGGCGAGGTCGTCGAGGCGGTCCTTGCGGCGGGCCACGAGCACGACGGAGGCCCTGTGCTCGGCGAGTCGACGGGCGGTGGCGGCGCCGATACCGCTGCTCGCGCCGGTGACAAGAGCGACGGTGCCGGTCAGATTCGTTGCCATGGGGTGGTTCTCTTTCTAGACGTACGACGTCACATACGACGTCGGGGCAAGCGGTGGGGCGTCACATCAGTCGCGTCGGCCGATGGGACGGCGCAGACCCCCGGGCCTGGCAGCGTGGAGGGCCGGGGCCCGGCTGCCAGTCGTGTGTCCTCGCACCTGGGCCGGCCACATGGGTGGACCGACCGTTACGGGTGCGGTGGAGGGTGCGGCCAGGACAGGTCCTAGGCGGCCGGTATGGCGCCCATCTGCTGGAGGATGGTCAGCATGTCGAGCTGGGCGCGCTCCTCGACGATCTTGCCGCGGGTGAGGCGGTAGAACGCGAAGCTCTCTGCGTGGACCTTCCTGCCGGTGCCCTCGACCCCGGCGAAGGGTCCTTCGTGGGTGCCGGTCATGGTGTAGCGGATGGCCACGGTGTCGCCCTCGGCGCGCATGTCCTCCACCGTCCACTTGAGGTCGGGGAAGGCCCTCATGCTGGCGGCGACGATGCCGAGGTAGGTGTCCCGTCCCTGGTGCGTCGTTCCGGCGAAGTGCATGACGATGTCCGGGCTGAGGAACTTCTTCGCCATCTCGGGGTCGCCGGTGGGCAGGAACTCGCTGGTGAAGCGCTCCATGATGCGCTTGTTGGCCTGGACGGTCCCGCGGTGCCACGAGGCGGATTCCGGGGCGACGGCGGAGTCGGTGTTGACGTTGGCCGTGCGGGTCGTGTCCGCGGCATTTGCTCCGTAGGCCGAGAGGCTGAGTGCTCCCAGAGCCGTGATGACGACGGCAGCCTTGGTGCGTCGACGCATTGTTCGTCCCTTTGTTTCGGAGGTCCGCAGCGCCGACAGCGCCGCAGGGAGGGGCTGGAGACGGGCGGCAGTACCCCGCCGCATCCAGGCCGTTCACACCGCCTCGGCGGTGCACACCCCCTAGAGAACCGGCTGGCTCGGGAGCCTGGGAGTCCCTGACGAGGGGGTCACTGAGAGGGACCCCCAGCCAGAGGGCAGCGCTCGTAGAGTGGAGGACATGACAGGCAGAAAGGGCCCTTACGGCGCTCACCGCGACATCCGTGGCGATTTCCGCGCGGAGATCCGGGAATTCCTGGGTACACGACGGGCCAGGGTCACCCCCGAGCAGGCCGGACTGCCCCCGTACGGCGAAGACCGGCGGCGGGTCTCCGGCCTGCGGCGTGAGGAGGTCGCCCTCCTCGCGGGCATCTCGAGCGAGTACTACACCCGGCTCGAGCGCGGGAACGCCACCGGCGTCTCCGAGAGCGTCATCGACGGCATCGCGCAAGCGCTACAGCTCGACGAGGCAGAGCGAACCCATCTGCTCGACCTGTTGCGCGGCGCCGGCGCTACCCGTCCGCCGCGCCGCCGACCGGCCCAGCAGCGCGTCCGGCCCGCGGTGCAGCGCGTCCTCGACTCGATGGTCGGCACGCCCGCGTTCGTACTCAGCGGACGCCTGGACATCCTGGCCGCCAACCACCTCGGGCGGGCGCTGTTCTCGCCGCTCTACGCCGACCCCTTGAGGCCACCCAGCAACGCCCGGTTCGTCTTCCTCGACGCGCATGCGGCTGAGTTCTTCCGCGACTGGGACGAGGTCGCAGGCGACACGGTCGCCATGCTGCGCGCCGAGGCCGGCCGCGATCCCTACGACCGGCGGCTGACGGACCTGATCGGGGAGCTGTCCACCCGCAGCGAGGAGTTCCGACGCCGTTGGGCCGCCCACAACGTCCGGATCCACACCACGGGCATGAAGCGCCTCCACCACCCGGTCGTCGGGGACCTGGACCTGTCGTTCGAGGCCTTCCCGCTGGGCGCCGATCCCAGCCAGTTCCTCCTCACCTACACCGCCGAGCCCGCATCGCCGTCACAGGACGCGCTGAACCTGCTGGCCAGTTGGGCGGCGACCACTGACGCAATCGAGCAGTCCGCGTCGACTGACGCCTCCGAGTCGGCCGACTCGGCGGAGACGCCCGACTGATCGACGAGCCACAGCATGACAACGTGTCGCTTCGCGAGCGTCATCACGTTGTCCCGCCATGAGCCGCCGACGGCCGGTGACATTGCCGACCCGTGCAGCACACCGGCGACAGCGGGTCCTGCTGACGCTTCAGGAGGCGCATGACCTGCTCGGCGTGTGTGCTCCTGGCAGCCACCCGATTGCCGAGAACCCGTGGGCCGAGAGGTGCCGCACATGCGGGGCCACGTCGTGATGCGCTGTCACACCAGCCTGCCCCGCCCGGTCTATCTGGTGTCGAACTACAAGCAGAGGGAATCATGCGTGAGATTGTGATCGTCGGTGGCGGCTACGCGGGCTTCTACACCGCATGGGGCCTGGAGAAGACGCTGCGTGCGGGCGAGGCGCGGGTCACGGTTGTCGACCCGCGTCCTTACATGACCTACCAGCCCTTCCTGCCGGAGGTGACGGCTGGATCGGTCGAGGCACGTCACGCCGCCGTGTCGTTGCGGCGGCACCTGCGCGGAACCCGGGTGATCTCGGGGAGCGTGACCGAGATCAGCAACGCAGACCGGACGGTCACCGTACGGCCCGTGAGCGGAGCCGACTATGAACTCCGTTACGACACTCTCGTGGTCACCGCCGGCGCCGTGACCCGCACCTTCCCCATACCCGGCCTGGCGCAGCAGGCGATCGGCCTGAAGCACGTGGAGGAGGCGGTGGCCGTCCGCGACCGGCTGATGACCGCGTTCGACCAGGCAGCGTCCCTGCCGTCAGGCGCCGAACGGCGAAAGCTGCTCACCGTCACCTTCGTGGGCGGCGGGTTCTCCGGCGTCGAGGGCTTCGGTGAACTGCTCTCGCTGGCAACGGCGATGCTCAAGTCCTATCCGGAACTGAGCTTCGACGACCTTTCCTTCCACCTGGTTGAGGCCCGGGGCCGCATCCTGCCCGAGGTGGGCGACAAGCCCGGCGCCTGGGTGGTGCGCTCCCTGGAACGCCGTGGCGCGCACGTCCACCTGAACACGCAGCTCGTCTCCGCCGAAGACGGGCACGTCGTGCTCTCCAGCGGAGAGGAGTTCGATTCGGGGCTGATCGTCTGGACCGCCGGCAACGCCTCCAACCCGGTCGTGCACAACCACACGGATCTGCCGGTCGACGAGCGGGGCCTGCTCGTGGTCCGCCCCGATCTCCGCGTGGGCACCGACAGCGAGCCCGTGCCGGATGTGTGGGCGGCCGGAGACGATGCGGCCGTTCCCGACCTGGCTTCGCCCGTACCGGGCGCGCACACGGTGCCGAACGCCCAGCACGCCGTGCGGCAGGGCAAGCGCCTTGCAAAGAACATTGCAGCCAGCCTGCACGGGCGGAAGATCCGAAACTACCGACACAGCAGTCTGGGAGTGGTGGCGACGCTGGGTCTGGGGCGCGGCATCTTCCAGTACAAGAGCATCGTCATCAAGGGACTTCCCGCCTGGCTGATGCACCGGGGCTATCACGTCCTGGCCGTGCCCACCTGGGAGCGCAAGGTCCGCGTTCTCACCGTCTGGCTCACCGCCGCCCTGTTCAGCCGGGATCTCGTCTCCCTCGCCTCCGTTCAGCACCCACGGGAGGCGTTCGTCACGAGCGGCAATCCGCAGCGCTCCGGCGAGAGCCGGGCGAGCGACAATACGGCCGCATGAGCATGCGCGATCGGCTCCACCGCCAGATCGATACCCGCGTGTCATTCGCTTGAGTAGGCGACGTTGCGTCGGCAGACGCCGCGCAACTCAGTCCGCCGGGGATTCGCTGCGCATCCCTGTCATTCGACCCGCCCGGACCCGGCATCGCCGCAACCGGGCTTCTTGTTCCCCTCTGGAGCACGCCATGGACGCGAGTGAGGAGGCCGCACGCGGCCTGACCGACATCGAGACATTCCTGTACCGGGAGGCTCATCTGCAAGCAGCACATCGGCGTGTAGCAGATTTCACCGCACGAGGGCTGGGGCTGACGCAGGAACAGAAGACGGATATCGAGCGCTGGTATCTCGAAGAGCAGAGATACGTCGCCCACATGGTGACTGAGTACATTGCCGACCGCATCAGCGTGGTGGAAGAGCAACACCACATCCGCTTCGGGCGATGGCTTCGAGGAACGCTGACCGCGATGGTCCTCATCACCGTCGCGACGATCGGCGGCGCTGTGATCCTGGGGATGTCGAGCTGAACCACCGGTGCTGCTCGGGACATTGTGAAGCTCGCCATAACACTGTTACGGGAACCGCGTGCGAGACGATCGTCCCGCATGTAAGTTCGTCCCCGTCGTCCGCCTCAACCCGGGCCAATCCATCCCATACAGGTGCAGAATTTCGGGCTCTGGGGAGCGCGACCGCCACTCCATCGTGATGAACACTGTCTTCGGCCCAGCGCCCGGAACAGCAAAGCTTTGATAGGCTGAACACAGTGTTCCGGGCGCTGTGCTACACATCCCCCGTGAAGGGTGCCCGGGATGCAACACCTGCGACTAGAGCCCGCAGGTGCGGTTCCCGGGCGTCAGCCAATCCCCCGATGAGTGGCGCCCGGGACCATTGCCCCTCGTGCGGTCACCGCAGCGGGTAGAACGCTAAGGGCTTGCGGGGAATCAAAGTGTTGCTTCCCGTCCTGAAGCTCGTTGGTGTGGTATGCGCATCCCGGATGAGACTCGTGACCAACTCGCCG
>NZ_JBEZLR010000087.1:0-41897 GCF_040652275.1 Streptomyces sp. NPDC048275 | reverse complement strand
CAAGGCGAGTTGGACATCTGATCGGGCATGGTCGGCGCCCCTGGCCTGCGGATTCCGGTGTCTTGATCCCCTACACCACGTGGCGGGACGCCATCTGCCATCATCGTCCAACGGGAGGGGTAGGGGCATGCAAGGACAGGGTTGGATCGAACGTGCGGGAGAGCTGTTCGAAGCGGCGATGTTCGGAGGGGAAACGTCCGCGCTGGACCGGTCCGATGACGTGCTGGACGCGGTCGAGGCGCCGCTCTCCATGGCGCGGGGCAAGGTACTGCACGTCCGCTTCCTGAACGAGCGCGAGGAGAACAGCGAAGAACTGGTGCTGTTCGAGCGCGCGGCCGAGTTGTACGAGCGTCTGGGGGATGCGTCGGGCCAGGCGGACGCGTTGTTCTGGGTTGGTTGCTGGCACCAGGTGGTCAAGGGCGACGGCGCCACCGGCAGGCCATACTTCGAGCGGTCGTACGAGCTGGCGAAATCCGTCGACGACCGGATGACGATGTCGTATGCGATTCGCCACCTGGGCTTCGCCGACAAGGACGCAGGCCACTTCGATCAGGCCCGCGAGCGGCTGACCGAATCACTGACACTGCGCCGGGAGATCGGTTTCAGGCCCGGGGAAGCGGCCGGCCTGGTGGCGCTGGCCTACCTCGCGGCCGAAACCGGCGACCCATCGGCGGCGTTCCACCACCTCGACGAGGCCCAGTCGGTGGCCGAAAGCTGTGGTGCCAAGGCCGTGTTGGGGTGGATCGACCAAGCCCACACACTCATCCGCTCATAGCATCTGACTGGAAACTGCTGGTCACAGCCACTCGTTGAGGACTGCGACCAGCACGGTCGCCTCGTAGCGAACGGCGAGCTTGTCGTACCTCGTGGCCACGACCCGATGGCGCTTGAGGCGATTGATCCCGCACTCGACGGCATGCCGCTCGCGGTAGTCGCTCTTGTCGAATGTTGGCGGCCGACCGCCTCGGGAGCCGAGCTTCTGACGGTTTTGGACGCGGTCCGCCGGGACTGGGATGGTCGCCTTGATTCCGCGTCTGCGCAGGTAGGCCCGGTTACTGCGGGAGTCGTACGCCTTGTCGGCACGCACCCGGTCCGGGCGCCTGCGGGGTCGGCCCCGACCGAGCCGGGGCACCCGGATCGCTTCCAGAACCGGTTCGAACTGCGGCGAGTCACCCCGCTGACCGGCTGTGATCACGACCGACAGTGGCCTCTGTCCCTGCTCGATGGCAAGGTGGATCTTTGTGGTCAGCCCGCCCCGGGAGCGTCCGAGACCGTGGTCGGCCGGCTCGACGGCGATGCCGCCGGGCGGCTCCTTTTGAAGGTCCCCCTTTTCGCCGCCCCGGCGGCGTGCTGGTGGGCCCGGCAGACGGTGGAGTCGACGTTCACGTCCCAGGTGATGAGGCCCTTCGCATCCGCCTCGGCCTGGAGCTGGGTGACAATCCTGGCCCAGGTGGCCATCGCGCTGCCAGCGGCGGAACAGGTCGTAGACCCGGTCCCAGGGGCCGTAGCGTTCCGGCACGTCGCGCCAGGGGGCACCGGTCCGGGTCCGCCACCGTATGCCGTCTATGAGCTGCCGCCGCGTCCACACCGGCGGACGGCCCGGCTTGATGCCCTGCGGCAACAGCGGCTCCAGCCGGACCCACTGCCCGTTCGTCAGATCACCACGTCCCACAGGGCGTGATCATCTACGACCAAGATCCACTTTCGCAACAGGTCCTAGGCGTGCCGGAGTTCAGCGTCGGACCGCCACGGTCTCCGTGCGGAGTGTCGGTGTTCAGCGCCGGGCTGCCACGGCTGTCGCGGCCGCGGCCAGGATGCGGTGCAGGACGGGGACTGGGATCGCCGGGTTGGTGACCGCTGCGCATGCCGTCTCGCGGTCGTGCAGCAGCCCGGCCAGGACGCGGGCTGGCAGCCGCGGATTGCGCACCGCCGTGCCGCGGACGTAAGCCTCCGGGTCGTTCAGCAGCCGCACCGCGTCGGCCGGTGACAGCCGGGGGTCCTCAGCCGCGCGGCGGCGCACCTCGGCTTCGGGATCCCGGGCCAGGCGTGCGACGTCGGCCAGTGTCGACTCCGGATCGTCCAGGGCCAGTCGGCGCATCCGCCCGCTGGGGTCGGCGGTGTAGCGCAGCAGGCCCGTACGGGGGAAGTTGGGGTGGCTGCGGGGCCGGTCGGGGTGGCTGAAGCTGCCGTCCCACCAGCGCCAGACCTCCAGCAGCATGTCTGCCGGCGCGTCCTCGCATGATTCGGCGAGGAACAGGCGGACCACCCGGTCCTCGTCCCGCGCCAGGCGCGCCACGACATCCGGCGGGAGATGCCGGGCTCGGGCCACACTGCGGCGGACCAGTGGGTGGGACGACGCGGCGAGACGGCGCATCGCGTCGGCGTCGCCGTGCAGGTCCTCGACCCAGGGAAGGGTGTGCGACATCGACGTCGGGTCGAAGTCGTGGCACACCGCGGCACGTTGCTCCTCGGTGAGGTCGGGGCGCAGCGCCACCGCGGAGCGGATGTCGTCCTGCGGGTCCTCCGCCAGCACGGCGACGCCGTGCGCACCCAGGCCCGGGTTGGCGGCCAGCGCCCGACGCATCCCCGCGTCCCCGTCCCGGACCAGCTCCGCCTCCAGCTCGGGCGCGAGGCGGCACCGTTCGAGCGCCCGCCGCGGGTCGGGCAGGGCGGCGAAAACCTCGCGAGGCATGGGTACGCCGATGTGGTGGGCGAGCAGCGCAGCCGTTCGCACCGCGTAGTCGGTGTCGGCCAGCAGCCGCTCCCGCAGCGGCGCAGCGAGGTCCTCCCACCGGGCACAGGCCGCCGCCCGCACCCGGGGATCGGCGTCGGCCGCGAGGCCAGGGAGGTGCTGTGCGGGGAGCCCCGGGAGTTCGGCGGCTCGCGCGCGGGACGGGTCGGCGAGGAGGTCGTCGTACAGGTCCTCGGGGAGTTCGGCGCCCCAGATGCAGGCGTGCTCCGCCCAGAGCACGCCTCGATTCGGCGACGGCTCGGCGCGGACCAGGTGTACCCACTGATCGGATGTGAGATTAGGCCTGAAGGTGTCGGCGGGCCTTGACCGCACCCGCGGATCGGGGTGCGCCACGGCGGCGTCGAGGACGGCGGGCCGGTCGCATCCGTGCAGGAAGCCCTCCTCCACATCCAGCAGCCGGATCAGCAGTTCGTCCGTCGCGGCCGGATTGGACCCGATCCCCTCCGCCCAGTGCAGAGGCCACGCATGTCGGCCGGGCACCGCTGCCCACACCTCGGCGCGCTCGACCTCCGTCTCACGCCCGGCGGCTGCGGCGGCCTCCTCCAGCCGCTCCGGCAGTCGGTCGAGGGCCGTCACCCGATGCCCGTCCGCGCCGGGCACCTCCGCCAGCAGCACCTGCCCGTCGAGGGAGAGCGCCACGAACCCGGGGGCGCCGGTCAATTCCGGCATGCCGCTCCCGGCGTGCCGAACCCGGGTCCACCAGGAGTCGTTGCCGCCGATCCGGTGCCTGAGGACGGCCACCAGGAACTCGCCGTCGACATCGCAAAGACGGCGCCACCACGCGGCATCGAGCGCTTCCCGGGCCACGCCGTCCGGCGCCGCGATCCCCCGCGCGATCCGCCAGCCGGCCTCCGGCGGGAACAGGCTGCCCGGGCGCACGTCCTCGACGACCGTGAGTCCGGCGTGTGCGAGTAGTTCGTGGAGTTCGTCTCGGTGCTGCACGCGGTCATGACCCCCTGATGGCGCTATCTGAATCTGGTTCAGGCAAGATTTTCGTGACGAGTGACACTAATCCGGATCACACACGGGGATGACTCCTGCCCAGAGTGTCCTGCCTACGCGCACCGCGCTGATGAAGCACCTAGCCCCGTCTGCATCGTCACCGGCACCGGCCCGGCAACTCCCGGCCGAGATGGTCGCCCACGCGGCGGCCGCGCTCCGCCGACGCCCGGCAGAGCGTTGAACGGCCGAACGGATTCGTGGGTCGGCGGCGGCGTTGCCGATGGACTCAGGAGGTGCCGACGCGTACGGCGGTCGCTGCCAGGGTGCTGTAGTTCATTGTGAAGCGTCCGCCCAGGGAGTCGATGGCGCTCCCGACCGCGTCCAGTATCTGGGCCAGCTGATCGGGGCGGAGTTGGGTGAGGCCGCCGGTGGTGGGTAGCAGGTCCAACCATTGGTCGCGCGTGTAGGACTGCTCCCAGGCGAATCGCCACTGTTCGGGAGCGTTGAACTGTTCGGTCTCGCGGATCTTGTCGGCGAACTTCGCGTATGCCGCCTGGTAGAGGCCGAGCGGACGTCGGGCCGGTTGGCCGTCGAACGGGGAGTCGGGCGCCGCCCGCCGGTAGGCAGCGGCGAACGGTTCGGCCACCTCGGTTGGCGGCTCGTACGCGTGTCCGAAGATCGCCAGCCGTCCCCCTGGACGCAGCACACGTGCCGCCTTCACGACGCCGGCGACCGGTTCCACCCAGTGCCACGACTGGGCGGCGATGACCGCGTCGAATGTCCGGCCGACCGGCTGCCAAGCTTCGAAGGTCGCCACCTCGACCTGCAGGCCACGGGCTCGCGCGAAGTCGGCCATCCGCGCATCGGGCTCGATGCCGAGCACGGTGCAGCCGGCGGCCTGGAACTGGCGGGCTGCGATGCCGGTGCCGCAGCCGACGTCGAGCACGTCAGAGCCGGGGCTTCCGGCGACGATCCGTGTCACCAACGTATCGGGGTAGCCGGGCCGGGCCTGGTCGTAGCGTTGCGCGTCCACGCCGAACGACTCGGCCATCCGTCGGGCCTCATGCGGCTCCGCCGGGGATGATTCTGGTTGCTCTCGCGGTAAAGTGGGCATGCGCCCACCTTAGTGGGCGCATGCCCACTGGGCAACGGTTGCCAGCGGGATGAAGTACGAGAGGATCTGTGAATGCCGACTGGGGTGCATCTTCGCGACGCGCGGCAGCAGCTGTTCGACGCTGCAGAGCGCGTGCTTCTGCGGGACGGGCCGAGCGGGTTGACCAGCCGGGCCGTCACCGACGAGGCGGGCTGCGCCAAAGGTGTCCTGCACCGGCACTTCTCCGACTTCGACGCCTTCCTCGCCGACCTCGTGCTCGACCGGGCCGCGCAGCTCGAGACGCAGGCGAGTGCGCTGCGCGAGTCCGCCGGCACCGGCGCGGTGGCCGACAACCTCACCAGCGCACTGGCCACCCTGTTCGGACCGATTCCGGTGGCAATCATCCCGCTCATCACCTTCCGGGATGAGCTGCGCGCACGGCTGCGGCAGGCCAGGCCCGGAGGCGGCATCGCGATCCTCGCCGAGGCCGCGACCGCGATCTCCGCTTATCTGGCCGACGAGCGTGAACTGGGCCGCATCGCGGCCGACGCCGACATCGACTCACTCACCCTCTCGCTGGTCGGTGGCGGGCATCTCCTGTTCGCAGACCGCGACCCCGGCCCGCCGGACTTGGCAGCCGTCAACAAGCTCGTGACAGCGGTTATCGCCGATGCCGTGCAACGACGACCGTCCTAGAGACCCCTGGGCGTCGGCAAACGCACATACACCGACCGCGATCGCTTCAGCCTCCCGCCATCATGTGGCGAGGACGCTCACGTCATTTCTTGAAGTGAACGAAGCAGTGAACGAAGCGGCGAGCAGGACCCGCTTGCGGAGCAAGGGGGGCCCGGCCCGGTTGAACATCTGCCGCTTCAGCGTTTTGAGTCTGTTGACGTGTCCCTCGACCACGCCGGAACTGTAGTCCGAGGTCAACCCGGCCAGCACGGCGTCGATGTCCTGACGCAGGAATCCGGCGAAGCTCTTCACCGGGGCGGGCGCGGTCTGCTCGGCCTGACGGATCCAGTCGTGCAGGAGGAAGCCGCGGCGGTGACGCAGCAGGTCGGTGAACGCGCGGGCAAAGTCGCAGGCTGCCGCGATGTCCGGGCAGGCGAGTCGTACTTCGTCCAGTCCGGCGGCATCACGAGGTGACAGGCTCTCGCGGGTCTGCGTGATCCAGCCGGTGAACCGGCGCGGCCTGGGTAACTCGGCGGGGGCCGTGGGTGCGGTGCCGGCGTGGACGGTGCGGAGGTAGCGGGTGAGGGTGAAGTAGCCGCCCTGGTAGCCCTGTTCACGCAGCTGCTCGAACAGGGCAGTGCCACTGGTGTTTCCGCGGGCGAACTCGGCCTGGAGGAAAGGCTTGAAGCGGTCGAGCGGAACGCTACGGCGGTCGCGAGCCGAGGCGAGCAGCATGTCGAGGTCGGTGTCGCGGTAGTGGCGCACGGTCTTGCGGTCCAGGCTGAGGCGCCGGGTGATCTCACTGACCGGGTAGCCGGTCGCGACCATGCGGTTGATCTCCGCGTGCCGGTTCAGAACCCGCTGGACGATCAGGGTCGGCGGCAGGGCATCGAGCAGCGGCATCTGGATGGGCCGGTCCTGGCCGTGCTCGGCATGCTTCTTCAGGCAGCTGCGGTGCTGGTGGCAGACCTTCTCGACGGCTCGGTACAGGCCCTGGAGCAGGTGAAAGCGGTCCGCAACTTGTGTGGCGTCCGGGCAGGCGGCGGTGGCGGCTCGGCTGTAACTGCTGTCGCGGTCACGGCAAATGATCTCGGCGCCGGGGTGGTCGGCCAGCCACGCCGTGAGGGTCTCGGACGAGCGATCGGGCAGAAGGTCGATCACTGCGGATGTATCGACATCGACGAGGATGGTGCCGTAGGTACTGCCCTTGCGAAACGCGAAGTCGTCCACGCCCAGCACCCTCGGACTGGACGGGGCTCTGGTGGCCGGCGGATCGGGCAGAGCCGTCAACAGGCTGATCAACGTGACCCGGCTGACCGCTACCGCGAGGACTGCCGCAATCCGAGCCCCGGCCCGGCCAGCCAGAGCCAACGTGAGCGCCAGCAACAGGCAGCGGATGGTCAGGCCGTCGACCTGTTCGACGAACGTGCGCGCGAGCAGACGCGTTGGTCGCAGAACAGGCGGCGTACCGTCAGGTCGATGACCACCGGCCGCCCGGCGATGGCGGTATCGGCGCGATGCCGTTGGTATCGGCTGTGTACACGGCGTGCGGAAGTCCCGCAGCCCGGGTAGGCCACTGCCCGGCCTTCCTGAGTGCACGCGGTGACATGCACCGTGCCACCCTCCACGAACACCCTTTCCACCCGCACCGACTTCAGGTGTGGGAACGCGATGCCCAGAAGCTCGTCACACGTACATGACGATGCCAGAAAAATGACACTCCGTCACTCATCACGAAATTCTTGCCTGAACCTTGGATCTCCTCACCCTGTGCTCAGCGGGGGACGGAGCTGCTCTCCGAAGTTCCCCACCTGCAGGCCACTGCTCTGCATTCAGCGGAGTCCCCGCGCCTGCGGATTTGCCCGTCGGCCGTCGATTCGGGGCCAGGCTTCGGCAGCCGTATCCCCTGGGTGCGCACGGCCCCCTACGGGACACATTCCCGGGTTCGGTGGGGGACTCCCCCGATAGGCCGGAGGCCAGCGGCCTGTGAGTCTGCCGGTATGACCTCCAAACTCGTGGGCGTGCAGAGCCCCGCCCTCATCGCTCCGCTCCTGCTGGTGCTGTACGGCCTGCTGCGACTCGTCGACGGGTTGGACGGGGAGCACGGACCTGGGCTCGCCTGGAACCTCGGACACACTCTGTTCTTCATCGGCTTCGTACTCTTCGGCGTGGTGACGGTCAGGCTGCGTCAACTCGTTCCCGCCGCCACCATGCGCAGGCGTCTCCTCGCGAACGTGGCCGCAGCAGTCAGCCTGTTCGGCGTCGCCTGTTTCCTATGGGTGATCCTCGGTGATCTGTTCGCAAACCTGGACACCGCGGCACCCTTGCCTGAACCGCTGGAGATGATCGGCCCACTTGCGTTCCAGTTGGGCTGGCTCACCTTGCTGGTCATGCTGGTGGCCGCCAAACCGCGTCTGCTGCCCGCTTGGAGTCCCGTGCTGGTACTCGTGGGCTTCCTTCTGTTCGCGGCCAACCTCGACCTGCTGCCGATCGGCGCATTGCTCCTCATGGCCGGGCTGACTCCTGTGGCCCGCATATCCAGGCCACCGTCCGCCACGGCACCAAGGACAGCCGGCCTACCGGAAGAGAATCCGTCTTCTCGTTGAGGGCGCAACCAAATGGCGAGTGAAGACCGTCCCTGGCCGTTTTCAATCAAGAATCCCCATCAGGGACCCTCATGAGCGGAACCGGCGATCGATGTGCTGACCTCCGGCGGCTCGACGGCGACTTCGGGGAGCGGACGATGCCATGGCTCAGCTGAAGATCCGGGACCTGGCCGAATTCTTGCGTCAGGCACCACGACGACGAGACCTTGAGCAGGACGGGATCCGGCTCGTCTACGACGGCACCGCCCTGCACATGTCCACGGCCGACGCCCCGGACGCCGCGATCGCCCGCGCTGATACCTGCGGGTTCACCACCGAACCGTGGAAGGTGACCGCGTACCGCGCCAGCATCACCAGCACGGAGGTGTGGCTGCGCATCCTCATCAAGGAGCACGGCGACCACCTCATCGACGTCTCTCCCTTCACGACTGCCCACGTGCGGCGTCCCTCTGCTGGGTGTGACGTCCGGCCGCAGCCGCGGCCGGTACCTGTGCCCCATCGACGGGTAAGTCGTCACCCTGGGCCAGACCTCCGTCCAGCTCGACCGTCCCATGCGACTGATCTGGCAGCCCGGCGAGTTCGGACGCTGGCAGGTCACCGAACCGAGCCAGTTCGACGCGCAGCGCCTGGAGGCGCCACGTCCCGACCGAGTGGACACCGTGCCGAGCTTGGGCGACCAAGGGGCGCAGCCAGTTTCGATGATTCTGCCTCGCGTGCCGGAGCACTGCCCGCTTCCGTTGGAGTGAAGAACTCGATGAGCCGCTGCCCTCCCAGGCCTCAACGCGGCATGGTTCCTCTGAGGCAATCAGGGTCGAAGGGAGCAGGGTTGTGCATATGAGGCGTATCGGAACAATCCTGAGCGCTGCCGCGCTCACCATGCTGGCCATTCCGACGAACGCTCACGCCGCAGCAGTCGCCTGCGGCGGTGGTGTGTCGACCGGCCGGGTGGCCGTCAACGGCTGCATCAGCGCCCAACGCGGAAAGGAAGGCCGAATCTACACTCGGGAGATCACGGCGTACGTCAAGGCGCGCAATACGGGGCCGAGGGCGGTGAACGTCTCCTACGAGGCGTTCTTTCGTGTCGTCGACGGTGGTTACTGGGTGAAGTTGGGCAGCGGTCGCACCTATGTCCCGGCAGGTGGGGCCGTCGAGCCCACGGAGGTGGGAAGCTCGACCCGCGTGTGCGGGCCGGTGAAGGTCGAGATTCGTGTACACGCCCGTGCTGACGGGGCCGCCTGGAGCGGGTGGTCTACCGCCGGCACGGCGCAGTGCCAAACCTGAGCGGCCAAACTGCGACCGCTCCGCTGCAAACGGCAACTCCTCAGCTAGGTAGGGGAGATGGGCGGAACGTCGTTCTCGAGCACGATCGCCAGCCACCTGGGAATCGAAGGTTCTGACACAGGCACTGACCTTTGGGCCCGCGCCGCCGACGCCATGTCGTTCGGTTCCGCAGTGAGGACATGGGTGAGCACCGGCGGTGGGGAGTTCCTTGGTACCCCGTACAGCGTCCAGGAACCGTCGGGCCCGGCGGCCGGGCGCTATACGCCCCGCGTCCCGGCGACCAGAGCCACTGGGCCTGGTCCGGCGACTCGCCCTGCCCCGGACAGGCAGGGCGGGTGGTGCCCGGTCAGGCCGCGCTGTTCACGACCAGGTGCAGCACGTCATCGAGCGCCAGCCGCAGCGCACACCCCTCGCCGAAGCCGCCCGGCTGGGGGAGTCCAGCACGGGCACGAACCGCGCCGCGACCGGGGCGAGCCTGCCGTGCGACACCTTCGGACCGGCCGCGCGCAGTCCCGCCCGGTCGGCTTGCGCGCTCGCCCCGCCTTCGGCCTGTATCGCCGTCGCCATCAGGTGCTCGAACTCGTCCGGTCTCCAGGTCTGCTTCCCAGCCCGCCACACAGGTCGTCCAGCGTGGCCAGCGCCTGGTCCATGCTCGTCCTGCCCGGACCCTACTCGGTCGGGTGATGACGCCGAATCGGCGGAACCCTTCGGGCTGTTGGGCGTAGTGCCGTATATGGATTCGATCAACGAGGCACACCTGAAGGAGCCGGGGCTGGTCGTCATCGACGTCGCCGTCTCCTGTTCCGCCCGGGGGCGCCTCCCGGACACGAAGGAGGGTGCACCGCTGTTCGCGCCCGAGGAGCGCTCGGGACGCACACGGCGACGCCCCCGGCCTCGCGGCGGACCCTCGGAGCCGACGGGCGCGCAGACGAGGAACCGCCCCACCATTCCGTCTGACGCGTCCTCAGCGCCGACCGCCGAGGGCTCGATAGGGTCGCTCCGGCGTCTACCGGCGGGCCAGGGCGAGGGCGATTGGGACCGGCCGTGGACCGGCGGCCCGCCGCTGTCCGGGTGAATCCGGCCGTGTGGTGAGTGGCAGGCGACGAGCCTGGGGGAAGGCCCTTGCACAGACCGGACAAATGATGGGCAGGGAGCGTCCCGATGCCGAAGTTCCTCATCCAGGCGACCTACACACCCGAAGGCACCAAGGGGCTGCTTGAGGAGGGCGCGAGTGGCCGCCGCGCCGCTGTCGAGCAGGTCGTCACCGGCCTCGGCGGCACGCTCGAGGCCATGTATTTCGCTTTCGGTGAGGACGACATCGTCCTCATCCTCGACTTTCCCGACCCGGTCTCCATGGCCGCCGTCAGCCTCACCGTCAAGGCCAGCGGCGCCCTTCGCACCCGGGCTACCCCGCTCCTCACCCTCGACGAGATTGACGAGGCCGCCCGCCGACAGGTCGCCTTCCGCGCCCCTGGCGCGTAGCGGACGAGATGAACGCGTCCTTCGCGTCCGTCTTGGCCTCACCGGGGTAGAGGTCGGCGATCCGCCGCATCGTCAGCCCGGGCAGATAGGCGACTGGACACCCCATGCCCCGGGCGACCGCCAGCGGCACTAGGCCTTGTCCGGCCGATCATGTGACTGCTCCGCGCCGGACTCGTTGATGTGGGCATGGGGCGGGGTGATCTGACGAATGCCGAATGGGAACGGCTGCGGCCGTTCCTGCCGGTCAGCAACGGGCGTTGCGGCCGGTGGCGGGACCATCGGCAGGTGATCGACGGGATTCTGCACCGGGTCCGAACCGGTGTTCAGTGGCGTGACCTGCCCGAGCGGTTCGGCCCGTGGAGGACCGTCTATGCACCGGCTGTGGTCCGCGGATGGGACGTGGGAGCGTCTGCTCCAGCAGGTTCAGGCAGCGGCGGACGATATCGACTGGGACATTTCGGTCGACTCCACCATCGTCCGCGCTCACCAACATGCGGCAGGCGCCCGCACCGACCCTCCGCCGGCACCCGCTTCAAAGGGGGGCGAGCAGGCAGAACACCAGGGCGAAACGCCGTGGCAGAGCCTGGTCGCCCGTCTGGTGGAGGTGGTGCTGGAGGTGAGGGCCTGGGCCGTTCGCGGGGCGGGTTCACCACCAAGCTCCACCTGAGCGCGGACGGCCGTTGCCGCCCGCTGTCCCTGATCGTCACTCCAGGTCAGCGGGCGGACTGCACTCAGTTCGGCGCCGTCCTGGAGAAGATCCGCGTTCCGCGGATCGGCCCGGGCAGACCGCGCAGGAATCCCGACAGCCTGGCGGCCGACAAGGCATACAGCAACGGAACCGTCCGCAAGTACCTGCGTCGCCGGGGCATCCGGCACACCATCCCGGAGAAGACCGACAGCCAGGCCGCCCGCCTGCGCAAAGGATCACGCGGGGGACGGCCCTGCGGCTTCGACGAGAACCGCTACAAGAAACGCAACACCGTCGAACGGGCGATCAACCGCCTCAAGCAGTCTCGAGCCGTCGCCACGCGCTACGACAAGCGCGGCTACGTCTTCCTCGGCACCGCCACCGCGGCGTCCGTTGCGATCTGGCTCCGAACGTGAACTCCTATGCGACCCAACAGTAGACA
This sequence comes from Streptomyces sp. NPDC048275, assembly GCF_040652275.1. Classification (NCBI taxonomy): domain Bacteria; kingdom Bacillati; phylum Actinomycetota; class Actinomycetes; order Kitasatosporales; family Streptomycetaceae; genus Streptomyces; species Streptomyces sp. NPDC048275. The sequence goes on along the minus strand of NZ_JBEZLR010000087.1, from coordinate 29,936 downwards.
TTCTGGCTCTGGCGTCGGGCGCTGCTGACGAGAGCAGCCAGATCGCTCAAGATCACTTCGGCGATCTCCGTGTCAATGACCTCGCCGTCCTCCGCCCGCTGCAAGGACCATGCGAGAGCGGCATCCTTCAACTCGGACCGCTCAGCCTCGGCGAGCGCTGCGGACAGACGAGGCGAGATCGCAAAGACGACGCACCCGTCATCGTGCTGGCCGGCGACGAGACGAGGCTCGTCAGCTTCGACGAGGTCGTCGAAGCTGACGCCGGCAAACAGGCACTCCCACTCGATCACGGCCTCTTCGGGATCGAAGTTGCCGAAGGAGAGCGACTCGAATGCGCGTCGCGGCCCGGTCTGAAGAACCAGAGCTGCTGACGCGTCATCCGGAGCCGCGAAGAACTCGACGATGATGCTCACCCAGGCATCATGCCGGACCGCCCATGACCATGATCGGCCGGACAGCTCCTAGTCGAACCGCGCGGGGTCTCCCGCTCCCCGGCGTACGACTTCGGGTTCCCCCTGAGAGAAGTCGACGACGGTTGTCGGTTCGGTGCCGCATTCACCGGAGTCGATGACCGCGTCCACCACGTGATCGAGTCGCTCCTTGATCTCCCATCCCTGGGTGAGCGGCTTGTCCTCGTCGGGGAGCAACAGAGTGCTCGACAGCAACGGCTCGCCGAGTTCGGCGAGAAGTGCCTGGGCGACGACATGGTCGGGAATCCGGACTCCGACGGTTTTCTTCTTCGGGTGCAGCAACCTGCGCGGCGCCTCCTTCGTCGCCGGAAGAATGAACGTGTAACTGCCGGGCGTAGTGGCTTTGATCGCGCGAAACGCCGCATTGTCGATCCGTACGAAATGGCCGAGCTGCGCGAAGTCCTGGCACATCAGTGTGAAGTGGTGCCGGTCGTCGAGCTGCCGAATCGAGCGGATCCGCTCGAGGCCATCCCGGTTGCCGATCTGGCACCCGAGTGCGAAGCAGGAGTCGGTCGGATAGCTGACGAGACCTCCGGCACGGATCATCTCGGCCACCTGGCCGATGATGCGTTGCTGCGGGTTCTCCGGATGCACGTCGAAGTACTTGGCCATGCGCTGAGCTTAGATCCGCAGTGGTCTCGTTCCCTGTTCAGTTGTGTCGCGGGTCTGCCCTTCTGCAAGCACGGCGACCTTCGGCAGGACCCATGAACCTCTCCATAACAGACCGGTGAGTCTGTTTTGCTAGCCTCTTGTCGCCCCGGCTGCGTGGGTGCGGGTCGGTGAGCTCCCGTCTTCTGGGTGTCCGTGAAGGTTTTGGGCTCATTGACAAACCGTCCGTGCTGTTTTTTAATCGAGGGTCGGGTGGCGTACACCGGTGAGGGGAGACGGCGTGGACATCGGGCTGTTGGGTGCACTGGATGTGAGGGAGAACGGGGTGTCGATCACTCCGAGCGCGCCGAAGCCCCGGCAGGTGCTGGCACTGCTGGCGCTGCACGTAGATCAGGTGGTTCCCCTGTCCGCGCTGGTCGAGGAGTTATGGGGGGACAGGCCCCCGCGCAGTGCCCGTACCACGCTGCAGACCTATGTGCTGCAACTGCGTGAGCTCATCACGGCCGCGCTGGGTGCCGCGGCACCCGGCCAGGAGTCGCGGCGCAGCGCCAAGGAGGTTCTGGTGACCTCGCCCGGCGGCTATCTGCTGGTCGGCGGGGGCGGCGTCAGTGACGTGCGCGAGTTCGACCGGCTCGCGGGTGTGGGTTACCGGGCCATGGACGCGGGGGACTTCCCCGGCGCCGCCCGCACGCTGCGCGACGCGCTCGGTCTGTGGGCCGGCTCCGCCTTCGCCGGCCTGCAGGCCGGGACACAACTGGCGGTGGAGGCACGGCGGCTGGAGGAGAGCCGGCTGTGCGCCCTGGACCAGCGCATCGAGGCCGATCTGCGGCTGGGCCGCCACCGCGAACTGCTCGCGGAGCTGACCGTGCTGGCCAGCCGCTACCGCACCCACGAGAACCTGCACGCTCAGTACATGATCGCGCTCCACCGGTCGGGACGCCGCGGCGAGGCACTCGGCCTCTACCAGCGGCTGCGCACCACGCTCATGCAGGACCTCGGTCTGGAGCCGTCCGCCCGGCTGCGCCGACTGCAGCACTCGCTGCTGACAGCCGCGCCGGCGGCGGGTGGCGTGCTGCCCCCGCAAACTCCCGTCACCCTTCTCGCGGGGATTGAATAGGCCCGGCTGCGCACCAGGTGTGCGGCCCCGACGTGGCGTGGCGTGTGGCACCCGCTGCCCGGGCTCGCACCCGCGTGCGGGAGTCCTGTGTGGTACCTGGCACGGGCCCTCCAGTTGGCCGCGCCACGACCGGCGGCCCGTGTCTGCCGCAGCGGACGGCCCGGTCGGTGTCCGGCGCCGGCCGTGCTCGCCGGCCTCGCGGTGATGCTTGCCGGTGTGCTGCGGCTCGAGGCTGCGATGGCCGGAGGCCCGGGTAGACCTTCCGGTCGCTGGGCCCGGACTCGCTGTCGGCCGTCGGGTGCATCGCCGCCGGGAACGCCGTAGGTCCTGTCGTCGCATTCCTGTCGTCCGCCCGGAGGGCGGGCCTCGCGCCCGCCACCGACGGCGGGGCGACGGCGGCACCGGTGGTGGACGTTCTGCGCGTGCCGCTCGCCGGATCCTGTGCCGTGGTCGCCTGGAGGTGGCCACTGACGCCGCGTGCGGCCCGCTGGCCATGGCTCCCTGCTCGGGGGCGAGTTCGTCGCGGAGATCAACCGTGTCTGCGGTCTCGACGAGCGAGTCGGCATCCTCTGCGGTCGCCATCAGGGCGCTCTGTGTCCGACGGCTCGGGGAAGAGGTCGGGTCGTGTCCGGCGGCGCCTCGAACACGCCAGAACACGCGGCCGGCCCACGCGGCCCGTTCGGGACCGGCGCGTGCGGTTCAGGGCACCCGCCGCCTTGACTTCCGTCCGGCCGGTGATGCGGATGCCGCCGTTTCTCGTGCCCGCGCGCGAGATTTTCGAGGATAACCCTTTGAACTGGGGTGAAGGCGGAATCAGGAGTTCGATTCGAGTGGCTATGCAAGCATGCTCGATTTCCCCGAACCGGCGTGCACGGCACGGTACTTGGAAGTCCGCTCGAGGAGTGCTGGAGGGAATCACTGGACGGGGACGGACCCCGCTAGCGTGAGCGGCGGCGCGGATTTCCGGCCATCGGAAGGAAATGGACGAGGAGCTCGACGACTATACGGAGGAGACCGTGAGGATTCAGGTTCTGGGTCCGTTGAGTGCCGACGTCAACGGGGGATCGATCGTTCCGACGGCGGGCAAGCCACGGCAGATCCTGGCGCTGCTGGCGCTGTATCCGGGACGGGTGATGCCCGTTCCGACGCTCATGGAGGAGATCTGGGCGACCCAGCCGCCGCAGAGCGCGCTGACCACCCTGCAGACCTACATCTTGCAGCTGCGCAGGAGGCTGGGCACCGCGATGGGGCCCGGCGCGCCCGGCGCCGGCGCCAAGGAGGTCCTGGCCACCCGCCACGGCGGCTATCTGCTGCAGATCCCGCAGGACTGCGTGGACGTGCACCAGTACGAGCATCTGGCGCGCGAGGGGCAGGCCGCCTTCGAAGCCGGTGACAACGAGGCGTCGGCGACCCGTTTCCGTCGGGCCCTCGATCTGTGGCAGGGGCCCGCGCTGGTCGACGTGCGGGTCGGGCCGGTCCTGAGCATCGAGGTCGTACGGCTGGAGGAGAGCCGTCTGGTGACCGTGGAGCGGCGGATCGACGCCGACCTGCGGTTGGGGCGGCATGCCGAACTCCTCGCCGAACTAACAGAATTGACGGCACGTCACCCGCAGCATGAGGGACTCCACGCGCAGGTGATGGTGGCGCTCTACCGCTCGGGCCGGCAGGCCTCCGCGTTGGAGGTCTACCGCAGGCTGCGGATGCGACTGATCGAGGAGCTGGGGGTGGAGCCGTCGCCGCAGATGCAGCGCCTGCATCAGGCGGTGCTCGCGGTCGACCCTCAGCTGGACGTGCTGGCCGGCCCGCGGCGCGGCTCGACCTACGACCTCTTCGCCGCGTGACCCCGGCCGGCGGCCCGGCTGTTCCCGCACGCTCCTGCCGGGGTTTTGACCGGCATCTGAGCCCTCACCGGGCGGGCGGTGAGGGCTTTCGTGTGCGGACGGGGGGTGGCCGCAGATTCCCGTTCCTGGCGGCGAATATGGGGCTTGTGTGATGGCTGTAGACCGGTTCCGGTAATTCGTCCGACCGTGTGATCCGGTGATTCCCTCATTCGGGAATTTCGGTGCCTTGGAATCCTGCGCTGCAGTCGTGGGCCTGGGTAATCCGTGCGGTGGGGCAATGCGCGCCTCGGGATAATGCGGCGCCCGGGTATTGCGTGTGCCGACGAGTCAGTGCGCATCCGGCACCGACCGCGCACCGTGCACCGGCGCAGCCGGGTCCGCACGGTGGCGTCTGCAGGTCGGGTCACCCCGGGCCGGGGTGACCCGACCTGGCCTTTCGGCCAGCCGATGTCGTCGTCGGACCCGGGCGCCGACGCCCGCCAAGGTACCCGTCCTGACCCCGCTGTCCCGGCGCCGGGACGACGGGCAGGAACCGGCTGCTGCATGACGACTCCCGGGCGAAAGCGGAAACGTGCGGCGTGCCGCTGATGCCCGGGATCCTGCTCGGGACGGCTGGAGGAACGCTCGAGACATGCACGAAGACCGCAGGAGACCAGCACCTGAGTCCCATGAGATCCGCATCAAGGCCCCATGAGATCCGCATCAAGGCCCCATGAGACCCACATCAAGGTCCCATGAGACGCGCACGAAGGTCCCGGGAGAACTGGACCAGGTCCTCACGGGTGCCGGGGGAGTTCTTCAAGAGAGCCGCACGAGGCTGAGGCAGGGACCGTGGCAAAGGTTTGCCCGCGTATTGCCCACTGCCCTAGGCTCGGCCGAGGTTCTTGGCGAATTCACTTGCCTGTCTCCTATCCCTGGGATCGGTCACATGCTCCAGCAGCCCGCGTTCGGACGTCGTCTGAGGAAACTGCGCATGGCCCGGGGCCTGTCCCAGAGCGCCCTCGCCGGCGACGGCATGTCCACCGGGTATCTCTCCCGTCTGGAGTCGGGCGCCCGCCGGCCCACCGACCGTGCCGTCACCTATCTCGCGGACCGGCTCGGTCTGCAGCCGGCCGATTTCGAGGAGCCCCCCTCCGGTTCGCTGGCGCACGCCCTGACGCTGGCCTCCTCCACCGGTTCCGAGGACGCGGTGGGGGAGCTGGCCGGGGCACTCGCCGCCGAGGGCCACGAGGCACCGGTGCTGCGTTGGCAGGCACTGTGGCTGCTGGCCCGGTCCAAGCGGCTGCAGGGCGACCACGAGGGCGAGCGGGCGCTGCTGGAGGAACTGGTACGCCTGGGCGACGAGGTCGGCCTGCCCGAGTTGCGGGTGCGGGGGCTGACCCGGCTGGCCCGCTGTCTGCGCTCGCTCGGCGGGATCACCCCGGCCCTGGACGCCGCGGTGGCCGCCCACCACCTCGCCCGAGACAACGCACTGGGCGTGGAAGACCGGGCTGCCGCGTTGCTCGCTCTGGTGTCGGTACAGACGGAAGCGGGCCGGCTGCCGGAGGCGCGGGCGCACGCCGACGAACTGACCGCCCTGGTCGCGGGCCGCACGGACGTCCTGTGGGCGGAGGCGATGTGGACGGCCGCGGCCGTGCGGGTGCGCCAGGGCGACCACTCGGGGGCGCACGAGTACCTTCAGCAGGCTCTAGAGCGGTTCAGCAGCACCGAGGACCTGGTGCTGTGGCTGCGGTTGCGGCTGGCGGCCGGCCGACTGCACCTGCAGCGGGTCCCGGCCCGGCCGGACGCCGCACACACCTGCATCACGGCCGCAGAGTCGGCGCTCACCTTCGTCGGCACGCCCGCACTGCGGCAGGAGTTGACCGCGCTCAAGGCGGACTTGGCGTTCTCGACCGGCTGTTACGACGACGCCCGCACCCTGCTGGGTGAACTCGCCCACGACGCACCGCGGATGACCTACCGCGACAGGGTCCGCCTCGACATCCTCCGCCACCGCCTGCGCATCCTGTCCGGTGATGACAGCGGGGCGGCGGGCCTGCGGGCGCTGGCCGAACAGGCCCAGGCTGACGCCAACATCGACCTGGCGGCGGAGATCTGGCGCATCCTCGCGGAGGCTCTCTCCCAGATCCAGCGGCCCTCGACCGCCTCTGGGGTGCCTCGGGCCAGGCTCGAGGACACACCCCTGTCCGTTTCCACCCCTCAGACCGAGGAGCCGGCGTGAAGCCCAGCCCGTACGGTGGCCCCGGTGCCGTTTGCCGTCGTGGTCTCCTCCACTCCCCGTTGAGCGGGCGGGCACGGTGAGCGCAGCGCCCGCGGGTGGACAGACCCCACGGACCACTTGGCGGCCCCAGCGGTGCCGCCCGCGCCCCGCAGTCGGTGGTCCTCAGCATCCGTGACGGTCAGCTGCGTTCGTCGGGGTGGTCGAGGCACAGCTCGTACAGACTCTTGGCGTGGGTCTCGTGCCAGCCTGCGGGCATGGCCGGGCCGACCGGCCACAGTGCACGGTGGCCAGCGCCGTCGCAGACGACGGCGAGGGTGGTGTAGGCGTCGGTGAACGGGTCCTGGGCCGGCGGCTCGTTGAGTACCTGCAGGCTGCCGTCGCAGTCCACCAGGGCGCTGTGACCGGTGCGCCACATGCGGGCGCTGGTGCCGTCCGGGGTGCCGAACGGATCGGGCAGGAACCGTTCGCCGGTCGCGGTGGGCTGTCCGGCGTATCCGTGGGCGACGCCCGCGCCCGCGATGTACAGCGCGCCCACGTGTCCGGCGGGCACCGGCCGCAGCTGTGCGTCCAGTACGTAGGCGCCGTAGCCGGGGGCAGGCCTGGGCCCGTCGCGGGTGTACTCGACCTGGAGTCGGCCCTCGGCCCAGCCCGCGCTGAAGGTCAGGGCGAGGCCCTCGGTGCGAGCGCGCGCGACCAGGACGGGGTCGGCGCCGCCCAGCAGCAGGTCGGCGCCGTGCTCGCGCAGCCATCCCAGGATGTCGCCGTGGGTGGCGAGCGGGAGGTCCGGGCGCGGTACGTGGACGCGGGTGCCATGGACCAGGGCGGCCAGCAGGCCGAGTGCGGCGGCGGCGTCGGGGTAGCCGTCCACCAGCCAGGCGGCGTCGGTGGCCGGCGCCAGGCCCGCAGCGGTGACCGGCTCGGCGCCGATCACGACGGTGCCGTCGACGGCTGGCGCCAGGACCAGCGGAGCGCCGGAGGACAGGGGAGCCGTCCGGTCGGTGTCGTGCACCGGCCAGATGGTGTCGGCGGGCGACAGGTCGGCGGCCGGGGACCGCACCAGGCGGGCCACGCCCGGTATTTCGGGCAGGATCCGGTCGGCGGCTTCATCGAGCAGCAGGACGACGGGCCGGGGTGTGTCGGGCAGGGGGAGGGCGGGGTCCACGGGCAGGCAGGCGGCGCCGGTCTTGGCGATGGCGAGCGCGGCCACACCGAAACCGGTCGGGGAGGTGAGGGCGGTCAGGACCGCGGTGTGGGGGCCTGCCCGATGGGCGATGAGGGCGTGGGCCAAGAGGTCGGAGCGGGAGTCGAGTTCGGCGTAGTCCATGCCGGCCAGGGCGGGTGCCGTGGGGGTGCGCGCGGCGCGTGCGGCGAACAGCGCGGGCACGGTGAGCACCGGGGCGGCCAGGCGGGTGCCCGCCCACGTGCCGGCCATGCCCTGCGTGACGTCACGGGCAGGGGACGGCAGGCGGCTCAGCACCGTCGAGGGCGCGTCCAGGGCGGTCTCCAGCAGTTCGCGCAGCTGCCCGGTCAGGGACGCGGCACCCGCCTCGCCGACCGTGTCGTGTGCGAACGAGGCACTCACGGCGATCCCGGCCGGTGCGCCCGCCGGGTGATGTCGCTCGGTCAGGGTCAGGCCCAGTTCCGCGGCGGGCAGCGGCAGTTCGGGGTGTTGCGGCTGCACCGTGAGAGAGGCTGCCTCGAACTCGCCGCCCGTCTCCTGCAGCACCGACAGGGCCAGGCCGCCCGCTGCGGCCAGCGGCGCGTCGCCGACCCGGTAGGCGGCGAGGTCGGCCTCGCGCACCCGGCGCAACAGGGTGGTGAAGGCCGGGTCGCCGCCGGTGTCGACGCGCAAGGCGAGCACCCGCCCATAGGGGCCGACGGCGCCGCGCAGCGCGGCCGAGGCGCGAGCCGGGACCGGCGCGGCGAGGGTGATGGGGCCCTGCGCGCCGAGCCGGGTGAGCAGGGCGGCGAGCGCGGCGTGCACGACCATGAAGAGGGTGGCACCGTGCGCGGACGCGAACCGGGCGAGCCGCTCGTGCAGGGCCGCGTCCCAGTCCGTCTCCAGGCGGCCCAGGGCGCCGTTGCCGGCTGCCGGTCGGCCGCCCGGCAGCGGTGTGGGCACCCGGTCACCGGTCACGGCCCGTGGCGCCACGTCGGGCACGTCCGTCTCCCACCGCGGCACACGGCCGGTGGCGCGCGCCGCGTAGACCCGGGCGAATTCCGTGGCCAGCGGCAGCTGCGACCAGGCGTCGACGGCGTCGGCGGGCAGGGTGAGCTCCAGCAGATGGTCGTCGGCGGCCAGGAACCGCAGGCGGGTGCCGGCCGTGCCCAGCCGCGTGTTGCGCAGCGCCTCATGACGCCCGCCCAGGTCCGCCAGGGCCAGCTCCAGCGCCCGCACATCCAGCGCCCCGCGCAGCCGCAGCGACAGCACGGCAATGTCCGTGCCGCACTTGGCGGGCCCCGTGAAAGCGGCCGGGCCGTCGCCCACCAGCGCGGCGAACAGCGCGGGAGTGGGCGCCTCGTACAGGGCGCGGCGGCCCGGGTCCACGCCCAGCGTCCGGCGGACCTGGGCCAGCAGTCGGGCGGCGGCCGGCGCATGCCCGCCGATGCGGAAGAAGTCGGTGTCCGCATGGACGGTGCGGCGCGGCACACCGACGGCGTCGGCGAACAGGTCGCGGACGATCTCCTGGAGCGGGGTGCCGGGCCCGCTGCCCATCCGCTCCGTGGCGCACACCGGGACGGGCAGCGCGGCCCGGTCGACCTTGCCCCCCACGCCGAGCGGCAGCGCGTCCAGGACCACCAGCGCGGACGGGACCATGTGGTCCGCCAACCGCGCCCGCAGATGGCCGCGCAGTACGACCTCGGTGTCCAGGGTGCTCCCGAAACCGGCCGGGGTGTTGGCGCAGTCCTCGCTGCGGACTGCGGGCGCCGCGTATACGGAGGTCAGCGGCCCGTCGGGGACACGGGCAGGGTCGAGGAAGACGATGTCGAGGGCGTCGGCGCGGACGGACGACCAGGTCGGCAGCGCCCGGTAGCCCAGCCGCTCGCCGAGCGCGCACAGGTCCTCCGGGTCGGGCGGGGGAGCATTCCCCGCGTCCCCAACAGGCGCGCTATCCCCGACAGGCCCGCAGCCCCCGGCCGGTGCGGCATCCCCAACACGCCTGCTGTCCCTGGCCGGTGCGGCATCCCCGACCAGCGTGTCGGTGTCGGCCGCAGTACTTTCGTCCAAGGCGCGCAGGGCGGCCCACTCGCCATGCACACGGCTGTTGGGGATGGCGGTGACGCGCAGCATGGCGGGACGCAGGCCGCTCAGCACCGCCTCCAGAGCGGCCGCGTCTGCGATCTCGTGGCCCCAGCCTGCGGCGGGAGCGTCGGCGAGATCGGCGACGGGTTCGGCGGTGCTGAGCACCGCCTCGTAGCGGTAACGGGTCAGTTCGTTGTGGTGTCGGCCGCGCTTGGCCCGTACGTCCACCGCGCGCACCGCGGGCAACTCGCGTGCCAGAGCGGTGAACAGGGCAGGTGACAGCAGGAGTTCGGTTTCCCGGGCGACGCGCCGGTCGACCGCGCGGCGCACGCTCTCCCGATCCCGATCCCGATCCCGATCCCGATCCCGATCCCGATCCGCTGCGCCGCGCCGGGCGAGTTCGACGCCGGTCTGCAGGCAGCGCGCGAGGTCGAGGTTGCGCAGGTCGCCCAGCAGCAGCGAGCCGCCCGGGGCGAGCAGCGCCAGCGCCCGCTCGACAACGGTGCGCAGATGACCGAGGTGAGGGAAGTACTGGGCGACCGAATTGACGACGATCGTGTCGAAGTGCCCGGCGGGCAGGCCGGCGGTGTCATCGGCGGCGCGCACGCTCAGCCGCACCTTGTCCCGCAGCACCGCATCCGCCCGCGTCCGGGCACGCAGCGCCTCGACGGCGTTCTCGCAGAAGTCGGTGGCCCAGTACTCCTCGCACTGAGGCATGCCCGCCAGCGGCGCCATCAGCAGGCCGGTGCCGGCGCCGATCTCCAGGATGCGGCGCCCACCCAGCTCACGTACGCGCTCCACGGTGGCCGCCCGCCACTCCCGTACCGCCTCCGCAGGCAGCGCAGCGGTGTGGTGACTGCTGTTCCAGCCCGCGAAGTCCTCCCCGGAACCGGCCCCGTCTCTGGTACCGATGCTGTTCCCGTCCCCGTCCCAGGCCGCCGTGGCGCCGTCGTGGAGGGTCCGGTGGATCTCCTTCCACTCGGCGATCCGCTCCGCGTCCCCGTCAGGGGAGGCGGCCGGGGGAGCGGCGGGCACCACGTGCGCGACCAGCCGACGCCCGCCCTCGTCCTCGTCGCTCCCGTGCACCGACACCACCGCCTGCGCTACCGCGGGGTGCGCACGCAACACGGACTCGATCTCCCCAAGCTCGATCCACAGCCCGCGCAGCGTGACCCGGCGCTCGACGCGGTCGACGAACTCCATCTGCCCGTCCTCGCGCAGCCGTACGAGATCACCGGTGCGGTACAGGACCCCACCGCTGTCCGTGAAGCGGTCCTCGACGAACCGCCGCGCGGTCAGCTCCGGCCGCCGGAGATATCCGGTGGCCAGTCCCGGCCCGCCCAGCAGGAGTTCACCGGTGCCGCCCGCATCCACCGGCAGGCCGTCGCGGCCGACAACGACGGCGACCGCGGTGCCGACGGGCTGCCCGATGGGAACGGTCCGCTCGCCCTCGGCGGGAGCGGCGGTGACCTCGTGCCAGGTGGCGAACCCGGCTGTCTCCGCGGACCCGTACACATGCACCAGCCGCCTGGGCCCTCCGGCCTCGCACACCTGCCGCACCCGGCGCGGGTCGCACGCCTCGCCGCCGAACAGCACGGTGTCCAACGGCGCGAATGCCGCCGGGCGGTGAAGGGCGATCCGCTCGAACAAAGCGGTCGGCAGGAAGACCACCGACACCCCATGGCCATGGACCGCGCCCTCGAAGCGGACCGGGTCGACGACGGTGTCCTGGTTCAGCCCCACCAGCCGGGCTCCCGCAGCGAGCGTCGACCAGACCTCGAAGGCGACCGCGTCGCAGGCCGGTCCGGCCGCCTGTGCCACCACGTCCCGGGGCGTGAGACGCACAGGGCCGCTCGAGCGCACCATGTCCAGGACGGCACGGTGCGGGACGACGACACCCTTGGGCGCGCCGGTGGTCCCCGAGGTGTAGCAGACGTACGCCGCGTCCTGCGCGCCCACCGTCACCCTCGGCAGCGTTCCGCAGCACCGGGCGATCTCGGCGGCCTGGCCCTCCTCGTCCACGGCGATCACCGCCGCGCCCAGATCCCCGAAGTCCGCCGCGCGGGCCTCCTCGCTCACCACCGCGGCCGCCGAGCAGTCCCGCACGATCAGCCGACGGTGCTCGGCGGGCTGCGCGGGGTCCACCGGCACGTACGCCGCTCCGGCCCGGACGATCGCGAGGAAGGCGGTCACCATGTCCGGCCCGGCCGGCAGGCAGGTCACCACCCGGTCGCCGCGCCCGACGCCGCGCGCCCTCAGATGCGCTGCGAGGCGGTTCGCCCCTCGGCTCAACTCGCGGTAGGACAAAGCGACTCCACCACCGGAGCGCTCCGGGTAGATGACGGCGGTCGCCTCGGGCCGCGTGCGTACGTGCTGTTCGACGAGGCCGGAGATGGACATCAGGACGGCTCCTTACGGCAGCGGCTTCTTGGTTGGAAAAACATTGCCAAGATGGTGGCAATCAGCTCCTGAGGACAGGCCTCGCAACGCTGGAGCGGCACTTGAGAGGGGGCGTGCCGGGTAGCGGTTCAGGGGGCGTGGCTGTCATCCGGGAATGACCGAAGCCCCCGTCGCGGCGGGGTGGCCGGCGGGAGCCTCAGGATTCGGTGTGGGTCGGGTCGGGGGCCGGACGGCGGCCCTCCACCGGAGGGCCGGCGGCGAGTTGCTGCCCCGCGCACCCGTCAGACGGCGGTGTTTCCGGTGGTGTTGGGCCACCCGATGCTGTCGGTGGCGGACGCGGAGGCGCTGATGGCGCGGCCCGCCGCCTTCGGCCACCCGATGTCGTCGGTGGCGGCTGCGGTGGTGCTGGTGCTGCTCGTTTTGGGCCAGCCGATGCTCTCCGTGGCTACGACGGCGGTGCCCCCCACGGTGAAGACGGCGGAGCCGATGACGACGGCGGAGCCGATGACGCGGGCGAGGTTCTTCATGGCAACTCCTCTGGGGCAATTCTGCTGTCCGGTGATGGCGACTTCTTGCCTAGAAGGTTGGCAACCTGCGCTCGCGACTCGCTCGGCACTCGCTCGAAAAGGCCTCAAGAGCAGTCAGAAGTATGCGTTCACCTGCGCCGATACCTGGCAATATTTGTCAATCACCGGGAGGTCGGTCTGGCACAGGGGTGCAACCCGGGCCGTGGAACAGCCGTCCGGGGCCCTCTAGTGGAGCGCCACTGGAGCCGCCATTGCCAACGACTCGCGGCAGTGGGCAATCTATTGCCAATTCATTGGCAAGCTTGGGTCATGCCTGGCGTGAAGGCCGGTTGTGCACATCGGCCGCCGGGCAACGCAGCAGATGCCCCGACCTCGGGGGGAGGCCCCGGAATGAACGCGACGACGCCATTCGGGCAGGAAAGGCAGACGGTGCACCTGGACCCGGCCGGCTGGGGCCGTATGCCCGCCGCCGTGCGCGCGGTCCTCGCCGACTGCGTACTTCGCGAGGACCGTTACGGTCCCCACGAGCTCGAGGAATACCTTGAAGACGTCCTGCACACCGAGGTCTACGAACGCCTCGGTGCCCTGCTCAATGTCCCGGCCGGCGACACCGCCCTCGTCACCGGCGCCACCACCGCCTTCGCCGCGGTGGTCTCCCGCCTCGACCCGGGCCGCCACGACCGGATCTGGACGACTCCCTATGAAAGCGCGGCCAACCTGACCGCCCTGTACGCCCTGCGCGACCGTACCCGCTGCCGGCTCGAGGTCGTTCCGCTGCGCGAGGACGGGGACCTGGACCTGGAGTGGATGGCACGGCACATCGGCGACGACGTCGCCCTCGTCTCGGTGGTCCACGTCCCCTCCAGCTGCGGAATCGTCAATCCGGTCGAGGCCGTCGGACTCCTCGTCGCCCCCCACGGCTGTCTGTACGCAGTCGACGCCTCCTATGCCGTCGGCCAACTCCCCCTCGACGCCGCACGGATCGGATGCCATCTGCTGACCGGGGACGGCTGGAGGTTCCTGTGCGGCCCGTACTCCGTCGGAGTCGCCTACCTGGCCCCCCGGTTGCGCGGCGCGCTCGAGGCGGCCACCCCGCACTGCCCCCCGCCGGAGACCGTCGCCGTCGCGGGCCTGAACGCCGCCCTCGCCCACCACGCGGCGACGGCCACCGCAGGCGAGGGCCTCGGGCTGCTGCCGGCTCTGCGCGCCGCGGTCGAGGAGACACCCGGCACCGAACTGATCGCCCCCGGCCGCATCCAGTCCGCCGTCCTCGCCTTCCGCCACCATGAATTGCCCGCCGCGCTCCTCCGCCGGCAACTCGCCGCCCGCGGCGTCATCGTATGGAAGACCGTCGCGGAGGAAACCCCGCTCCACCTGCCCCGGCGCGGCACCGGCGGTGGTAGCGCGCTGCGTGCGTCCCTCCACCACGGCAGCACCGCGCACGACATCGCCCGCTTCGGCCAGGCACTGCAGGACGTCGTCCGAGAGCAGCAGCCGCACTCCGCCCGCGCACACCCGGCCGCCCCCGCACCCTTGCAGGCCGCCCCCACGGTGGCCGACCCGCCCCGCCTTCGGGCGCCCGCCCGGCGGCGGCACCTCGCCGTGTGCCCGTCGCCGTGACTCCCACGGCCCCTTCGAGGGGGTGAACGAGGCCACGCGCCTCAGCGCGGCGTCGCCGGCCGCCGTACCTCCGCAGCGCGAGGACGTGGGCGTGGACACCGACCTGAAGGCGGCTCCTTCACCGGGAAAACAGGATCCGGTGACCGGTATCAGCCAATGCCGCACCGGCTTCCCGCTCGTCGCCCCCTCCACCACCCACCACGGCACGGTGCCCGAACCTCGCTGTCCCGGGCCGCGCAGTCCGACAGGCGGCAAGGCGTGGGCGCTCCTATGCTGGTGAGGTGGAGCCTTGAGGTCCGAGTCCGACGGCATGGCCGAGAGCTGCGGCCGGCCGCAGCTCGCGCCCCTGTCCGGCGATCCGGCCCCAAGCGACAGAGAATCCCCCGCGTACGCCGTCTGCCGGAGCCGGATGCTCGTGTCCCGTACGGCCTTTGGGACGGCGTTGCCCGCGGGCGGACCCCAAGCCCCGCCCCGCTCTCGCTCACGGCGACCGCGGAGGCTTTGACCTCATGCGCTGGGAGTCAGCCCATGACGCATTCGTGCAGTCGGAGACGTAGACGCAGGGGGGCCGCCACCGCGTTGGCGGTGGGCATGGTCATGGCGCCGGTCGCGAGCGGTACCGCCGTCGCGGCACCCGCGTCCGTTCCCGCCGCGGTCACCGCCACCGAGCCGCCTTCCCCGTCCGGCTCGACGGCGGACGGTTTCCGTACGCTCACGCCTGCCGTGACCCAGGAAATCGACGAGGCCGTCCGGCAGGTCATGCGGGAGGCGAACGTACCTGGGGTGACCGTCGGACTGTGGACACCCGGCCAGGGAAGCTACGTACGGTCGTTCGGGGTCGCGGACAAGAGCAGCGGCCGGAAGATGTCGCCGGATCTGTACATGCGCATCGGCAGCGAGACCAAGACCTTCACCGTGACGGCGCTGCTGACGCTGGTCGACCAGGGCAAGGTGGGCCTGGACGATCCGATCGGCAAGTACGTCGACGGTGTGCCGGGCGGAGACACGATCACGCTGCGCGAACTCGCCGGGATGCGCAGCGGGCTGTTCAACTACACCGAGGACCCGGGGTTCTTCACCGCCCTGACGTCCGACCCGCAGCGGCCGTTCACCCCGCAGCAGTTGCTCGACTACTCCTTCAAGCACCCGGTGCTCTTCCCGCCGGGCGAGAAGTTCGACTACAGCAACACCAACCTCATCCTGCTCGGTCTGGTCGTGGAGAAAGTCGGCGGCCTGCCGATCGAGGACTACCTCCACAAGAACGTCTTCGCACCGGCCGGCCTGGACCACACCCTTTTCCCCACCGACGCGGAGTTTCCCACCCCGCACGCGCAGGGATACACGGACCAGACCGCGAGCGGGAAGGTCGAGGAGACAGCCGACTGGAACCCCTCCTGGGCCTGGGCGGCCGGCGCGATCATCTCCGACCTTCAGGATCTACGGGTATGGGCACGCACGGTCGCCACCGGCATCCTGCCCAACGGCGACACCCTGATCAGTCCCGCCACCCAGAAGCAGCGGCTCATCACGCCTCCGACCACGATCCCGGGCGCCGGGTACGGTCTTGGCATTTTCAACGTCCAGGGCTGGATCGGGCACAACGGCTCCCTGCCCGGCTACGAATCCCTGACCATCTACTTGCCCTCGGCCCAGGCGACCCTCGTCGTCCTGCTGGACACCGACATCAACCACGACGACACCGAACCCAGCACACTCTTCGGCGACGCGATCACGAAGATCGTCACACCGCAGCACGTCTTCAACCTGCCGGCACAGCCCGCGGCCCGTTGACGCGCACCGTCCGTGGTGACGCGAAGTGTCCCGGCTGCACGGCCCGCTGAGGCATGCGCAATGCGTTCAACCGTCCAACTGTCACGTTCGTCGGCGGATCACGAACTGATTGAGGTTCAAAGTCCTTGCGGGGACAGAACGTACAGTGATTGCGGAATCAGTGACACTGACATGCCATGAACCATGGTCCGGCAGGGGGGCGTACGGTGGACCCGATCGTGCTGGCAGCAGGAACCGCACTCGTGGGCGCCATGGCCACGGACGTCTGGCAGCAGGCCCGGACCGCGACGGTCGACCTGTGGCGTCGGATACAGCCCGGGCGCGCCGACGGCATCGATGCCGAACTGGACAACCTCCGCACACAGGTGCTCGCGGCCCGGGAGGCTGGGGACGCGGACACCGAGCAGGCTCCGGCGGGTGCCTGGCGGCTGCGTCTGCATGAACTCTTCCGCGACAACCCCGGTCTCGCCGTCGAGCTCCAACAACTGCTCGACGAGCATCTCACCCCGGCTCTCCCGGCAGACGAACAGGCCCAGGTCCGGTCGGTCGTCATGAGTGTCGAGGCGCGTGACAACTCCCGTGTGTACATGGCGGGCGGAGACCAGCACATCACGGGCGCATGAACACACCCTCCCGCGACCCGGACCCGACCCATGTCGAGATCGAAGCGCACGCTCATGACAACGCTCAGGTCTACATCGCGGGAGGGAATCTCTACGTCACCCGGTCCGGCTCGGCGACCAGCGACGAGCGTGACCCTTCCGGGGGCGACGAGCGTGACCCTTCCGGGAGCACGGTCCATGCTCTCCGGGTGTTCGAAGGGCCGTCACTCCTGCTCTGCGTCGGCGCGGCGCTCGTCGGCGCGGCGCTGTTCGGTCGGGAGAATCCGAATGACAGCCTCATAGGATTCGTCCTGCTGCTGGCGGGCTCGGGTGTACTGATCATGGCGGTTGCTCTGATGCGGCGCCGCTACTGGCGCTGGCAGCAGATCCGGCTGCTGAACAGCCCCGCGCTCATGCGCCGTCATGACCGGCGGTTGGACCGCACGGCGCAGCAACTCGCGAGCGCCCTGCGGTCGCAGTGGGAGGCTGAGGAGAGGCTGCGCAAGGTGCAGCATCCCAGTCCGCTGCCGGTGCGATGGATCACTGAGGACCGGTTTTCCGACCACTGGTCGAGCGTGCGCGGGGACGCCGCGTGCGACACGCCATTGGACCTCTCGGGCGACTTCGCTTCCGTCGCTGAGACGTACGCCCGGGTGCCTTCCGGCAGGCTGCTCCTGGTCGGCGGCCCGGGCGCCGGCAAGTCCGTACTCGCTCTGCGGTTCGCGCTGGACCAAGTCCGTCGGGCCAAGCCCGGCGACCGCATCCCGGTGATTCTTCCGCTGGCATCCTGGGATCCTCTCGCCCAGGACCTGGAGTCCTGGGCGGCAGCGCGGCTGATGCTCGACCATTCCTGGCTGGCGACCCGCACCGCGCAGGGGACCACCTTCGCTGCCGAACTTCTGCGCACCGGAAGGCTGTTGCCGGTTCTCGACGGATTCGATGAGATCCGTTCCGAGTCACGCCCCGACGCCATTCGGCGACTGCGCGCTGCACTCGGACATGCGGACCCCATCGTCGTCACCAGCCGGGTCTACGAGTTCGACGCCGCCGTCGCCTCGGCAGGCTTCCTGCTGCCCGCCACCGCGGCTGTCCGCCTGCTGCCCCTGGACCTGGACGAAGTGGCCGAACATCTGCGCCGAACCACGCGCAAGGTGGTCACCGGTGACCTGGTGTCCACCAAGTGGGACCGGGTGTTCGTCCCGCTGCGCCAGGGCGCCGGCGACGTACACGTCGAGCGGCTGCGAAACATCCTGACGACGCCCCTCATGGCCTCGCTGGCCCGCACCGCATACAGCGAGACGGCTCGTGACCCGTCCGAACTCCTGGACGGCGTCGGCTTCCCGACCGAAGCGTCGATCGAGGACCACCTGCTGGACCAGCTCATCCCGGCGGTCTCCGACGAGCCGGAACAGGCAACGCGGTGGCTGGGGTTCCTCGCCCAGCGGCTCGACGCCCTGGACACCCAGGACCTGGCGTGGTGGCAGCTCAGTCGGCGAGCTGCGGGCGTCCTGCGGACGCTGGGGGCGGCGTTGGCACTCGCCGCGTCCGCCACCGTCGTGTGGTGGCTGTTCGACGACACGGAGACTTCATGGTTCTTCGGTCTGCCGGTGTGGGTTCCGGTGGGGCTCATGGGCCTCGTGTCGGTGGCCGAGGTGGGGCTCGGGTCGCGCGGACAACTGCCCTTACCCCACTACTTCCAGCGCCCCGCGTCGATCGGCCGCTTCCTGCTGGGTGGCACGGCAGGGCTCGCCTTGGCCCTGGCGTGCAGCCTTTGGCTGATCGACGGCGGCGTCGTCCTGGTGCTGGTGCTCTACGCCGCTGCGCTGAGCTCCCTGCTGCATCCCGCCGTCCCCCTGGCCGTCGGGCGCAGCCCAAGATGGGTGCTGCGCCAGGATCGCAGAGCGACTGTGGCCTGCCTCGGCCTGGGAAACCTGTGGGCGGGCGGCGCCCCCTACCTTAGGGCCGCCGTGCCCATGCTGGCCCCCGTCGTCGCCCTGACGACCTGGCAATCCAACGCGGGGCACGGTGCCGTCGGCCCCGTCGACCGGGCTGTCACCATCGCCGTCTCGATCGCCGCGTTGGCGGTGTTCGCTGTGAGCGTCTCCGCCTGGGGTGTCTTCACAGCGGCCAGAGTGCGGCCATGGCTCGCCGGGCAACTCCCCTGGGACCTCATGGGTTTCCTCGAGGACACGCACCGCCGCGGCATCCTGCGGCAGTCGGGCGCGTACTACCAATTCCGGCACGCTCGGCTTCAGGAGCGGCTTGTCATCCGTGCCGGACATCGGCCATCCACGACCCGACCGGCACCAGCACGACGACCGCGTGCCCCGCTCATGGCTGCTGCCGTTTCAAAGGTGCTGGTGTCGGGGCCCTCCCTGTTTCTCCTGCTCGTGGCCGGTACGACGTTGCCCGCCTTCAGCCAATCGCCGGGCGCCCCCGGGCCGCGTCTGTCGATCAGACCGGCCTGCGAACTACTTGACCGGAACACTCTCACGACCGTTCTCCCCGAACCGGAAATCGTCGGCGAGCCGGACGGCGGCGACATGTGCTGGTGGGCCGACGAACGGTCGATCCCGGGCGAGTCGAACGTACAGCTCACAGCGCAGGCGCTCCAACCCTTCTTCCGGTACAACGCGGTGCAGTGGGCAGAGAAGAAGTTCGAGTCGGAATCCGCAACGCTCTACGAACCTCGATACACCGGACACCCCGCAGGGCTGGGAGACGAAGCCACCACAGTGATCCAGCTCAAAAAGTCGCAGGCGATGACCGAGACCGTCGTACGCGTCGACAACGTCCTGATCTCCATCACCTGCGTTGTGGACGTCCTCCGGGGCGACGACGAAACGTTGGCGCGCCAGGCCCGTGCCACCGAGAACCTGGCGCGTGTCGCCGTAAGCAACCTCGGCCCATAGCTGGGCGATGACGCCTGCCGCGAGGGCATCCGGCTCGCCCTGATCCGTCTCGCCGCCTACGTCGACAGCCACGACATTCCCATCGACTACGCGATGTCACGCATTCGCCCCACCCAGGGCGGGCGTCAACCGCGACCAGGGATTGGGCAGTTCGCCCGTCACCGGCCCGGCGACCGCCGCGCCGCGATCACGCGCGGTGCGGACGGCGAGCGGGACGAGCGCCCCGGGTACGCCGTACACGAGGTGGCAGAACCGCTCGGGCGGGTGCCGCATGGTCCACGCCGGTCTGCTGAACGCCGACACGTACGTGGACCAGTGCCCCTCGAAGGTGACGACCAGATCCGCGAGGCGGGCGTACCCCGGCGCGGGGTGGACGCCCGGGTTCAGCACGACGGGAGCCGCGCCGAGCCGGCGGACGGCTCCCACCAGCCGTCTGCAGGCGGGCAGCGCGGCCGGGTCCGGGGACACCCGGTCGAGGAAGCATCCGTGGGCCGCGTACCACTCCCGGTGCCGCACGACATCGGCCGCGACCTCGTCGGGGTCGCGCGCACCGTAGTCGGTGTCGACGTACCCGAGCAGCCGGGCGCCGGCCGCCCGCAGCGCGCCGGCCGCCGCGGTGAACGCCGGGTCGGGGCCCGGGCCCGGACCGTTGGCAGGGTTGATCACGACCGCGTACGTACGGTCCGCCGCCGCGATCAGGCGGTGCCAGGCGCCCGGGTCCTCGCCCGGGTGGACGTACAACGGAATCAACAGGCTCACAACGCGCGGCCGCCTTCCCCCTGCCGGGAGGCGGCATCCGTATCCGCGGTGGTGGCCGCCCACAGCGCGGCCAGCGATTCGTCGAGGCTACGGGACGGACGCCAGCCCAGCGCGTCACCGGCGGCGGTGATGTCGGAGCACTGCCACGACACCTCCCCCGAGCGGGCGGATCCGCCGCTGTCCTCCTCGATCCGCCCCCGGAACCCGGCGATGTGCGCCAGGTCCCGCACCAGATCGCGCACCGGGAAGGCCTTCCCGCCGCCGATGTTGAGGACGCGCGGCAGGGGCCCGGGCGCCGTCGCCGCGCACACCGCGGCCCGCGCCACGTCGCGTACGTCCACGAAGTCGCGGTACGCCGACAGGTCACCCAGCCCGATCACCGCGTCCGGGTCCCGGCCGGCCTCGCGCAGCAGCCCGGCGACCCGGCCGGGCAGCCCGGCCGACGGCGCCCCGGGCCCCACCGGGTTGCCCACTCGCAGCACCACCGCGTCCAGGCCGGAGGCGGTGACGGTGATCGTGCCGGCGAGCTTGGTGGCGCCGTACGGGGTGACGGGCCGGGTGGCCGCCGACTCCGTCACGCTGGTGTCCGGGGCGCCCGGGCCGTACTCGGCGGCCGAGCCGAGGTGGACGAGCCGCGCCGCGGGTGCCGCCTCGCGCAGCGCCGCGCACAGGACCGCGGGGCCACGGGAGTTGACCTCCGCGAGCGTCACGGCATCTCCGCCGGTCGCGCCGGCGCAGTTGATCACGCCGTCGGGCGCCGCCGACTCCAGTGCCTTTGCCAGCCGGTCCGTGCGGGCGGTGGCGAGGTCGATGCCGAGCTCGGCGGCGGGCGAGCGGCCGCCGCCGAGCACCCGCACGCCCGGCGTGGCGCGCAACTGCTCGACGACGTGGCCGCCCAGATAGCCGGTGAAGCCCAGGACGAGAATGCGCATGCGAGGGTCAGGCTCCCTTGAGCAGCAGCGACTTGCGGGTGGTGAACTCGGCGTTGGCCCGGTCGTAGTCGTCCGGGCGTCCGATGTCGAGCCAGTACCCCTCGAAATCGTAGGCGTGCGGAGGATTTTGGGTCCGCAACAGGTCCAGCACGAGTTCGTCGAAGCCCAACGGCAGGCCGGGGGTGTACCCGTCGAGCGTCGACCGCGACAGCCCGTACACGCCCATCGAAACGCGGTAGTCCATGCTCGGCTTCTCGGTGAACGCGACGACCCTGCTCGCGTCGGTGGTCAGCACCCCGAAGTCGATGTGCACCTTGCGCGCGTACGTGGCGATCGTCAGCGGCGCGTCCGAACTCCGGTGCCGCAGGAGGACGTCGGCGAAGTCGAGGTCGGTGAGCACGTCCCCGTTCATCACGAGGAACGACTCCGGCAGCCGCTCGCGCATGGTGAGCAACGGGCCCATGGTGCCCAGCGGGCTCTCCTCGGTGGAGTAGTCGACGGCCATACCCCATTGGGAGCCGTCGCCGACGTAGGCGCGGATGATCTCACCCAAGTGACCTATGGCGATGGTGCAGCGGGTGAAGCCGGCCGAGGCCAGCTGGCGCAGCACTATCTCGAGGATGGCGTGCTGATCGCCGATGGGCACGAGCGGCTTGGGCAGCGCGGTGGTGTAGGGCCGCAACCTCACGCCCTTGCCTCCCGCCAGGATCACTGCGTGCATGGGACTCCTCGTTCGTGGGATGTGCCGATATGGGGATGTGCCTTCGGGGTTGTGCCGGGACAGGTCAGATGTTGTAGATGCCTGTCTTGTAGCGGGCGAGGTTGGCCGGGTCGCGGAAGAACTCCACGGTGTGCGCGAGACCCTGTTCGAGTGCGTGGGCGGGGCTCCAGCCGGTCGCCTCACCCAGCCGGGTCGCGTCAGCGACCAGCCGCATCACCTCCGACCCCGCGGGCCGGATGCGCTGCGCGTCCTCGCGGACGTCGAGGGCGGTGTCCATCACTTTGCCGATCAGCGCGACCAGGTCGCCGACCGAGATCTCGCCGCCGGTACCGGCGTTGAAGGTCCGGCCCACGACCCGGTCGGCGGGCGCGGTGCCCACCGCGAGGAACGCCTGCGCGGTGTCTTTGACGTAGGTGAAGTCGCGGGTGGGGCGCAGGTCGCCGAGGGTGATGGTGCGCGTTCTCGCCGCGACCTGGCCGATGACGGTGGGGATGACCGCCCGCATCGACTGACGCGGACCGAAGGTGTTGAACGGCCGCAGCGTCACCACAGGGGTGTCGAAACTGGCGTGGTAGCTGTCGGCCAGCCGGTCCCCGCCCGCCTTCGAAGCCGCGTACGGCGACTGGGTGTTGATGGGGTGGTCCTCGGTGATCGGCACGGTCTGCGCGGTGCCGTAGGTCTCGCTGGTCGAGGTGTGCACGAGGCGGGGGGTGCCGAGGGCGCGTACCGCCTCCAGGACGTTGAGGGTGCCGGTGACGTTGGTGTCCACGTAGCTGTGCGGCGCCTGGTACGAGTACGGGATGGCGATCAGGGCGGCCAGGTGGTAGACGCAGTCGGCGCCTTCGACGAGACCGCGCACGGAGCCGGGGTCCCTCACGTCGCCGAGGACGATCTCGACGTGGTCGAGGACATCGGGATGCAGGGTCTCCAGCCAGCCGTAGGAGGAGAAGGAGTTGTACTGCGCCATGGCTCTCACCCGGTGCCCGGAAGCGACCAGCGCCTCGGTGAGGTGGGAGCCGATGAAACCCTCGGCTCCCGTGACGGCGGCGAGCGGTGCGGAGGTCAAATCGCGGTCCTTCCGGTCGGTGGCGCGTGTGGTGTCCGTGCGGCGTTGGGTGCGGTGTTGCGTGGGGGACTAGGTGTCGGGGGTGGCGGCCCGTGGGGGCCGCTGTCGTGCGGTGGTCGCCGGTGTGGTGCGGTGCGGTTTCGGGCGGGGCGCGGTTGCGTGCGACGTGGGCGTGGGTTGAGGCGTGTGGTGCCGGGCGGGGGGCAGGCGTGTGTGGGGCCGGGGGTTCAGGAGTGCGGTGCGGGCCGTCCCAGCAGCCGCAGCGCGCACGCGGTGAGACACAGCGCCGCCGCGCCGCAACACAGCGACAGCACGTCGGCGCCCGGTGGTGGATGGAACACGGCGACCGCCACGCCCCCGGCGGCGGCTGCCAGACACACCCCGGCCGGTGGCCAGGCCACCCCGAACGCCTGGAGCAGCAGCGCGATCCACAGCGTCGCCGCGAGCAGCAGCAGCGGGGCCGGCTCGGCGCCGGTGAGCAGCGCCGCGGGCCACAGCGGAAGGAGATAGGCCAGCAGACAGACGCCGAGGATGCCGGCCGAACGCAGCAGGAAGGCGGCCGGTGTGGCGGTGGCCCGCAGCGCCGCCACCGACATCCCCCGATACCGGTACAGCAGCCATTCGGCCGGCCCCATGCTCACGGTCAGCACGATCACGGCGTACGGGTGCCGACTCCCCTCCAGCAGCACCAACACCCCAGCGGCCAGGCCGAACAGGCCGTACGGCAGGGACCGCAGCAGTGGGGGCCGGGCGGCGCCCGGGACGGGGGAGGCCGTGAGCGTGGACCGCAAGACCCAGCCGGCCGCGAGGGCCGCGCCGAGCAGGGACAGCAGCGGCAGTGCGGCCCGCAGCGGGGTGCCCGGCTCCCACCACGGCAGCACCACCGCACCGGCGATCACCGGGGTGAGCGCCGCCAGCAGCAGCCGCTCCCGGCCCAGTACCAGCAGCACACCGGCCGCCGCGAGATACGCCGACTGCGCGGCGGCGACCAGAGCCGTCGTGCCGGACTGGGTGAGCAGTGTCCCGGCACCCGTCGCTGCGACTGCGCCCAGCGGGGCGCCTTTGAGCAGGGTGTGGCCCGCCTCGCGCCGGCCGGTTGCCATCCGCAGACAGGCCCGGTGCCCGAGTGCCTGGCCCCAGGCCCAGGAGACGAGCCCGGCCACGACCAGCACGTCGGTGTCGCGCTGCGCGTCCCACAGCCGCCCGGTGAGCAGGTAGGCGAGTCCCGGCAGCGCGAAAAGCGCCCCGCGCAGTGCGCACCGCAGGTGGTCCGGTCGCCAGGGGTCGACCGGCGGCGCGGGCTCGGGATAGGTGCGCGGCACCCGCTCGTACAGCGCGGACGCGAGCGAGAACAGGTTCGGGTGTCCGTAGCGCTCCTGGATCACCTCGGCGGTCAGTCCCTCCGACTCCAGCAGCGCGGCCACCTCGTACGGGTGGACGGCCGGCCCGATGCCGTCGGCCAGCTCGGCGGCGAGCAGGTCGACCGCGTCCTGGTGCCCCCCGCTTCCCGGCGCGCGCGGTGCCGGGGAGCGGCCGCCGGCGAGTCGCAGGGACAGCGTGTCGCCTTGTGCACCGCTGGGTTCGAGGGCCATCGGTCCGCTCATCCGGCCAGGCTCCTCGGCCTCGGGACCTGGGAGCCGCTCGCCGCCGCGAGTGCGGAGCCGGAGTCGGCGACGGTGTCGGCAGCCCAGGGGGCGCGTGGGGTGCTCCGGCCGAGCGTCGGCAGCTCCAGGTAGATGGACCGGAAGGTGTCGACGGTCTGGCGCAGGGTGAACTGCTCGATGACCCGCAGTCGGGCCGCCTCGCCCATCGAGCGGCGGCGCCCGGGATCACCCAGCAGGTGAAGCGCGGCGGCGGCCATGGCGGCGGCGTCGCGCGGCGGCACGACGAGCCCGGTGTCGCCGACGGCCTCGCGTACGCCGCCCACGTCCGTGGAGACGGTCGCCCGCCCGCACGACATGGCCTCGATCAGGGTGAAGGGGAAGCCCTCGCTGATGCTGGAGAGCATCACCACGTTGCCTGCGGCGTAGGCGTCCTTGATGTCGTCGACGCGGCCCTCGAAGGTGACCGCGTCGGCGTGCCCGAGCTCCGCGGCCAGGGCCTGGCAGCGTTCCCGGTAGGCCTCTCCGCCGCGCGGTGTGCCGCCGAACAACCGCAGCCGCGCGCCGGGGAGTTCGGCCCGCACGAGGGCGAAGGCGCGGATGAGGGTCTCCAGGTCCTTGATCGGGTCGACCCGGCCGGCCCAGCTGAGGGTGGGCTGCTCGGGCTCGGGGCCGGCCGGCGGGAACGCTGCGGGGTCCACGCCGTTGTAGACGGTGCGTATCGACGTGGGTTCGGCGCCGCCCTGTTCCTCCCACAGCCGGTTGTAGCGGTTGCCCGGTGTGATCAGGGCGGCCCGCCGGTAGGTCTCCTCGGCCAGCAGCCGGAAGAAGCCCAGCACGACGGCCTTCACGGGCCAGCGGTAGGGGGCGGTGCGGTAGCCGAGGTAGCGCTCGCGCAGATAGACGCCGTGCTCGGTCAGCAGCAGCGGTACGCCGTGCCGCTCCAGTGCGGTCAGGCCGGGCAGCGCGGCGACGCCGCCGCTGACCGCGTGCGCCACCCCGTGCTCCGGCGGCGGTGTCGCCAGCGGGCGCAGGGCGTGCTCCAGCAGGGCGGTGGCGGTGGTCGCGTCGTGCAGGGTCGGCCGGGCCTCGCGCACGGCAAGGCCCGGGCGGTTCCACACGGCGGTGAGGATGCCGATCGCCCGGTCGCCGCGCAGGAAGGGACTCAGCAGCCCGTCGGCCGCGGCCGACGCCAGCGCGTACAGGGCGGTGGCGAACCGGTCCTCCGCGCAGGGGTCGAGCAGGGCGGTCAGGAACTGCTCGTAGGCGGAGGCCAGTTGGTTGCGGCGCCACCCGCGGGGCGGGCGGCCTCGGGGCGCGGGCCCCCACATGGGGACCGCGGTGACGCGCGAAACGTGTGGGGGGATGTCCCACACGACCGGTTCGCGTCCGGTACCGGTGACGGCGATGACCTCGAAGGCGATGTCGGGCATCCCGCCGACGAGCTGGTCACACCAGACGCTGACACCGCCGTGACTGTGCGGATAGGTGCCTTCGGTGAGCAGGGTGACGCGCGTTGACTTGGGGCGTCGCGCGCCGTGGGGAACGTGCATCGATGTGCTCCACGGCCGAGGTATGGGGTGGTCGTGCCGGTCCCGGCCGCGATGGGTGCGGCCGGGACCTTCGGTCGGTGCGCCGTTCAGCTGTCCGGGGTGTAGGGAACCCGCTCCCTCACACCGGCCGGCACCCGGGTGGCCGGCGTGGTTGCGGTCGCCGTCTCCTCCCCGGTGACGCTGGCGGTCGCGGCCGCCGGCGTGCCGGACGACGGCAGGGTGAGCGTCAGTGGCTGCCCGGTCGGGGCGGCCCATCCGGACACTCCGCCGGCGTACGCGTCGCCGAAGCCGGTGCCGGCGCTCACGGTGCCGGCTGGCATGGTGGCCGTCACCGCGACGCCGTCGGGCGCCTGGACGGTCACCGTGTCGCCGACGCGGTAGGCGGTGACCTGACCGGCGGCGACCGCCGACTTCCAGACGGCACGCCGCTGCAGCTCGGCGCCGATGTCCTTCATCCGCAGGTTCACCACGGGGGTGTTGTCCGCGAACAGGGCGGAATACCCGTCGAGGATGCCGTCGAGGACCGGGTAGGCGATACGGTCCTCGGCCAGGTTCGACTGATGGATGAAGTGCGGCTTGGGATCGTTGGACAGGACGTGTCCGAGGCCGGTTCTCGTCTCCAGCGGCACGATGTGGTCGGCGTAGCCCGTCGTGGTGCTCAGCGGCGCCGACAGGCAGGTGGAGGTGGCGGGGTTGTCCTCGCAGATGCCGCTGCCGCCCTGGGCGCGGCTGGTGTAGATCCAGTTGTACTCGTCGACCTGCTCGGCCGCCCGCCCGGCGTTGTAGAAGACGTTCATCGGGTAGCGGGAGACGGTCGTCGAGGGGCCGACCTGACGCTGCACGGGGTCGCGGGAGTTGTCCGAGGCGAGCCACCGAACGTCGTTGTCGGCCAGCGCGAGCGCCAGGTTGGGGTTGTCCTCGGGCTGCTGCGGCGAGATCCTCAGGCCGGAGTGCTCGCCGGTCACCAACTCGTCGTTCTCCAGCGGGAGTCCGGCGGTCCGACCCCAGACGCCGTTGTTGGCGATCTCGTCGGCGATCTCGGTGCGGCTGACCCACGCGGTGGAGCCGTCCGCGTTGGTGGCGCACTTCCACGGCACCACGCTGACGTCCTGAACACAGCCGAGGAACGGGTGCGAGTACGTGTGGTTGACCCAGCGGAAGCTGTCGCGATCGGCGATGAACTGGTCGGCGAGTTCGTCGACGCCGTCGTTGTCCTCACGCTGGTTCACGCTGCCGGCGCCGTTGTACACCATGTCGAGGGTGACTTGGTGTCTGCCCTGCCATTCGATGGCGTAGTCGACATCGGCCGGGGTCATGCGGATCGGGTTCGCCACGCCCTGGCCCGGGGGACAGTCGATGTCGCCCGGCGTGCAGTTGAGTTCGGTGTCCCAGCGGTCGTCGGCCGCGAACACGTCGTCGACGTGCACCGCGAAGTAGTTGCGCGAGGCGCCGAGGTGCACGCCGTCGGTCATCCACTCCACGATGCCGCGTGCCAGCAGCCGGAACTGCTGTTGGTACTGGTTGTAGACGAAGGTGAGGACGAGCTCGCGCCGTCCGTCGTGCCGGTACTCGCCGACCAGTGAACCCCTGGTCGACTGCCCTGGGATCGGCGCGTCGACGTACGGGATGAAGTCCGCCCCCGCGACCGGTGTCGACAGATAGGCGTAACTCTCGCCAACGTCAGGGGAGTTGTCCTCGAACGGTACAGCTCCGTCCAGATAGCCGAACGGCCCCGCCTGCCCGGCTGCGGTGACCTCGGCCTGAACGCCGTCGACGCTGCCGGAGTAGCCGCCGTAGACCGGGTACTGGAGCCCGGCCTCGGGACGCGCGTAGGTGTAGGCGTCGACCTGTGGGATCGCGTACGTCTGCTCGTAGGCCACCAGCGCCGCCATCTCGGCGGAGCCGGCGGCGAACGGGTTGTCGTTGGGCAGCACGACGGCCTGGAACTTGGCCCGAGGTGTGCCGTCCACCGTGTCCGCCAGGAAGCCGGCGTCGATCACGGGGCGGCCGGCCTGTTGCAGGTCGACCTCGGTGTACGGCGTGCCGGCCGTCTCCAGCTCGGCGGCGATGGCGTCGGTGGCCGGTCCGCCGTCGCTCACGATCAGGACCCGCAGGTCGATGCGCGACGAGGCGTCCACGGCGTGTGCCGTGCCGGCCGGTAAGCCGAGTGAGGCGATGAGCGCGCCCACGGTGAGCACGGTCGTGCGAATGGTCCGCTTCATGCGGTGAAGTCCCCTCCCCGGGCAGGGGTGAGTACTGCTCCTACGGAGCGGACGCACCCCCTGCGCGACGCCACCGCCCCCCTCAGACGTCGGTCGTCAAACGCATTCGTCGCGTCACATAGTGAGGTCTGTGTGTAGTTTTCGTGCGCCCGTTGCGAAACATGACGGAAAAGAGCAGGCGTCCAACTGGTGGTCGCCGGAGCCGGAACGCCCATGTCGCGGCCGCCGGGGCGCACGCGGCGGGGCTTGCGGGAAGGCCCCTGCGCTGGGCCCGGCCCGGGCCGGAGCGCATGGACCGCTGACGCCCGCCGGTGCCGGAGCGCCAGCGGTCCAGACCACTGTGACTTCCCGGCGCCTGATCGGTTTCAGGTCACCCTCACCTCGGACCGCGAGCGTGCCCAGGGTGGCCGGTCTGTGCGGACCGGTCGCCGCCTGTCTCTCGGGTCAGGAGCAGAGCACGCGGGTCTCGGGCGTGTAGAGGGGGCCGCCGCTGGTGCTCGTGCTGTCGCTGAACTCGGCGTAGAAGTACGAGTAGAAGCCGATGTTGCCGTTGCAGCCGGAATCGGCGGCGACCTGCAGCGTGAGGGTGACGGTCCGGCTCTGGCCGGGCGGGATGGTGGCGCCGTAGTTGGCGCCGAGGTTGGCGGGACCGGTGCCGGAACACGCGACACTGCCGGCGGCCGTGGCCAGGCTGCAGCCGGTGAAGCTGTACTTCAGATCGGGCCGCTGGGTGGTCAGCCAGGTCGGCTCGATCGTCTGGTAGACGAACCAGACGTCGTAGGTCCTGTTGTTGGTGATCGTCATCGACAGGTTCACCGCGCCACCCGGCACAGTGGTGGCGCTGTCGGTGGCGAACGTCAGATCGGCCGGGCCCGGGTCGGCCGCGCTCGCGGTGGGAGCAAGGCCGAACAGGGCGAGGGCAAGGGCGAGGACGGCGGTGAGACCGAGGCGTCTCGTCTGTGTGGATCGCATGGCCCGGGAGGCTAGGCACACCGACATCGCACCGTCTGCCCCACCCGGATCGCCGGTAGCGGCGCCCGGCCGGAAGTGGATGTCCAGTGACGAGGCCGTGGAGGTGCTGTCACGGCCCACGGTCGCCGGTATTCCTGCACGGCAGTGTCGACCAGGGGGGCCCGGCGGGCCGCGGCCGACGGTGCCGGACGGCTCTGCGGCCCGCCCCGGCGCTAATGGCGGATACAGGGTGCGCCGGCTGCGGAACGATCACCGCCGAATGTGAGGCGGTGACGTTACCGGCCGGGGCCGGCCAGGATGGCGGGCGGTGCAACGGCCTTTCCCCGCACCGTCGTTTCAAGTCGCTGCCGTCGGCCGCACCGCTGCTGTTCACCACCCGTGGGCACGGAACAGGCATGCGCTGTTGCCTCTTTGCTCCCCACGCTGTCCCGCGGTCCGCCGAAACCCTCGCACGCGCTCTGTTCAGGACCCTGCCCGCCGCCGCCCATCGTCGTACGGCCCACGCACGCACCCCCCGCGGCCCCGATGCCGTATCTGCTGTCCATCTGGAGCTGGTCACGCTCGCTGAGGACCGGGCTGTTGTCACCTGGTACACAGGCGTGCCCGGAAGCGACGACGGGCTCGACCGCATGCTCCCGGCCGTGACCGAGGGGGAAGTCGTCTAGGGCCTGTCCGGCGGATCAAGTCGGAGGGAAGCAGTGGTGCCTTGTCGGCGCAGGTGAGCGGGGTCTGGTGCGTCGAGCTGCAAGGCGGAGG
>NZ_JBEZLR010000086.1:0-41958 GCF_040652275.1 Streptomyces sp. NPDC048275 | reverse complement strand
GGCCTGGGGGCACCGGCGGCACCCATGCGATTCTCCAAGTCGGACGCCCCTACCCGTCCCGTCCCTGGGGGCTCCGCCCCCAGACCCCCGCCAGGGGCGCTGCGCCCCCTGGACCCCCGCCTTCGCCCGAAGGGCTCGTCCTCAAACGCCGGACGGGCTGAAGATCCCCGGCCAGGGCTGAAAGGCCGCCGCCCAGGCGTGATGGCTGCCGCCCTGGTCCGAAACTGTCGCCCGGGGCCGAAGGGCTGTCGCCCGGGGTCGAAGGGCTGTCGCGCGGGGGCTGAAGAGTTGCTGGCCGGGGCCGAAGGGCTGTCGCGCGGGGGCTGAAGAGTTGCTGGCCGGGGCCTGAAGGGTTGTCGCCCGGGGCTTGAAGATCAAGCCCCGGCCTGGGGGCCTTCAGTTTTTCG
Source organism: Streptomyces sp. NPDC048275 (assembly GCF_040652275.1). Classification (NCBI taxonomy): domain Bacteria; kingdom Bacillati; phylum Actinomycetota; class Actinomycetes; order Kitasatosporales; family Streptomycetaceae; genus Streptomyces; species Streptomyces sp. NPDC048275. Next base: position 41,551 of record NZ_JBEZLR010000086.1, on the reverse strand, counting down.
GAGTGCGGAGGGTCGCTCCGATGTGTGCCGCCGCTGTCGACAAGTGGCGGCGGGCCTCCCGGAGTTGATCCTCCGACACGCCGTGGTCGCGGGCCGCGTCGCGGATGTCGTCGCGGAAGCGGTCCAGGAGGCGGTCGAGGTCTCGGGCGGGATCGCCGGTGGAGTCCCCGTGGGCCCAGGAAGGTTCGTAGTCGGCGGGGAAGTCCTCGGGGGTGACCGAGTATTCGGGCTTCGAGGTCGATCCGGGTGTTGGTCCCTTTGTTCCCTCGCGGCCTGAGTTGGGCTCCTTGCCGAAGTCCATTCCGAAGTTCTTGCCGAAGTTGCCGAACTCCTTGGCGAGTTCGGTCAGGCCTTCGCTGACCCCTGTCGGCCAGTCGCCGCGCGTGAAGTGGTCCTGGACCTGCTCCTGGACCCGCTTGGCCATGCGCTGCATCTCCTCCTGGGCCTGGGCGCGGACCTTCTCCTGGGTCTCCTTGGCCTGGCGCCGGGCGCGCTGAGCCTCGTCACGAGCCCGGCGGCTCTCGTCCTTCGCGCGCCGGGCCTGCTCCTTCCACTCCTGCTTGACGCGCCGCATCTCCTCCTTCGCGGCCCGCCACGACTCCTTGTCGCGGTAGTCCCCGAAGTCGCCGAACTCGCCTGCCGGGCCCTCGTGTTCGGCGGCGGGGCCGTCGGCTGCCCTGGTGCCGCGCCGGGCCTCCGTGGCCGCCGCCCGCATTTCGCGGCGCAGATCGCCCGCCGCGCCGCGCACATCGGCGCGTATTTCCGCGGCGAGCTCCGCGACCGAATCGCGGATCTCCAGCTCCAGGTCGGCCAGCTCGCCACTGCGGTCGGCCAGTTCGGCGCGGCCCGCGTCCGTGATCGCGTACACCTTGCGGCCGCCCTCGGTGGTGTGGGTGACCAGTCCTTCGGTCTCCAGCTTCGCCAGCCGGGGGTAGACGGTGCCCGCCGAGGGTGCGTACAGCCCCTGGAAGCGCTCCTCCAGGAGGCGGATCACCTCGTACCCGTGGCGCGGGGCCTCGTCCAGCAGCTTCAGCAGGTAGAGGCGCAGGCGGCCGTGGGCGAAGACGGGGGGCATGTCAGAGCACCTTCTTGTCGGTCGGGGCCTGCGGTGAGGCGTCGGTCGTGTCCCGAGGTGCCGGACCGTCCTTGCGCCCAGCGTCCTCGTGCCTGTGGTCCCCGTGCCCATCGTCCTCGTAGGGGCCTTCGTCCGTCGGTGGCCTGCGGAGCAGGGCGATGGAGCCCGAGACGGTCATCGCCTTCAGCTTGCCGTTGCCGGCGCCCAGTCGGCCGGTGATCTTCTTGGCGCCCCACTGGCCGCTGACCCGGAGGTCCTCGAAGGCGCTGGAGACCGTGCCGCTCGCGGTGTTGGCCTCGACCTCGGCGTCGGCGGGGTGCGGGAGGCGGAGGGCGATCTCGCCCGACACGTTCGACAACTGGACGTCGGTGGGGGTGCCCGTGGGATTGAGGTCCACGATCATCGACCCGCTCACCGAGTCGGCCCGCACGGACGTGCCCGAGGCCTCGACCACGGTCAGGTCGCCGGAGACGGAGTTGAAGCGGAGGTTGCCGGTGACGGCCTGGGCCTCCAGGCTGCCGGACACGGTGTCTACGCGAACGGGGCCGGAGATGCGTACGAGTGTCGTGTCGCCCGTGACGCCCTTCACCTCCACTCGGCCCTCCACCCCGGAGACCACGGCGGCGGCGCCGACCACGCCCACCTCGACCGGCGTGCCCACGGGGACGGTCAGCGAGACCACCGCGCTGCGGCGCCAGCCCTTGCGGTCGAGCCACTTGAGGAAGCCCTTCCAGGGCAGGTCCTCGTACGCCACGGTGAGCGTGCCGTCCTGCTGGGTCACTTGAAGGGGCGGGCCCTCCAGCTCGGACACCTCGAGTCGGGCGGAACTCTCGTCGGTGCCCACGACGTTCACCGTTCCGTTGACGACGCGCACGTGGAGTGCCGTCACGGGGTCGTCGAAGGTGAGCTTCTTCGGCTCTGCGACGGACCACTCGGACATGGTGCAGACCTCCCGTGACTTTCATGGAATCGACCATGGGATCGACGATGGAATCGGCCATGGAACCGACGCGCCATATCGCGTCTTCCGCTATTCACGATATATCGCGGTTCCGGAAAGTCAAGACCTGGTGCGGCCCGACGAGGTCAGTGTCGAGTTCGGGATCGAGTTGACGGCGAAGGCGGGCAAGGTGGTCGGCCTCCTCGCGGACGGCGAGGCCAAGGCCGGGATCACAGTGACACTCACCTGGAACGGGCCCCACCGGACCTCGGCGCCTCCCGGAGCCTTGAAGACTCGGGCGGGCACACCGGGGGCGCACCGACGGGCCCTGAGAACGCTCAGCGTGCGCTGCGTGATCTCGTCATGGCGGCGACGGTGCGCATCCGTCGCCGGGGCCCGGGTATGCCCTGGACCAGCCCCGCAGGTTCTCCGGGAGCGGATTCTTCATCGCTCCCGACTGGGTTCTCACCTGCGCGCAAGAGGGAGGTGGCGAGGTCACCGTGGTCTACGGGACAGGGTCGGGCCGGCCGGCGGCCCATTGCGGAGAGGTGGTCACCGGCGGGCCGGGGTGCGGGCAGGCAGGGCGGAGACCTACTGGGCGGACGGCATCGCCCTGTTCTACGACGATCCGCACCGGCCGCTACCCGGACCGGAGACCTGTTGGAGGAGCCATGAGAGCGCCCCTCCGGGGGGCCTGCCGCCCATTATCAGGCCCCAGAACGCCGGATATGGTCCTGCCGACGGCAACGCCCTTGCAGGGAACGGCTGTCGAGTTCCTTCCTGCGGGCCCTGCGCTCACAGGTGCCGTCATGCGTAGCCCAATGTTCCGACGAAACCGATGAATGGAGGGAAGGAACGGCTGCGGCCCCCTGCGCTCACAGGGGGCCGCGTGCGTAGCCCAACAGCTCCACCGAACAGGAGAGAACCATGGGTTGCATGCCCGAGCCTACGGGCGATTCAGAAGACACGTCGATAGGCCCTGCAGGCGGGGAGTCGACCGCCGCCTCGGCGGCGGGCCCGGCGGAGAGGCGCCGTTATCTGAGGTCCCTGGGCCGTACCGCCGGCCATGGCCTGGTCTACGGCCTGGCTTCCGCGACCGGCGGGGCCATCGTGACCGGCCTCGTCTGGTGGAATCAGCGGTGATCGCTGGGCCCGCCGTCCCTTCGGGCGGCGGGCCCGTTCCTCTTGGCGGATCCGTTCCGCTTCCGCGAGGTCGGCGGCTGCCCACGATCTCCTCATCGATGTGGTCGAAGCCACCGCATGCGGATCCTGGCTGCGCGGGCCCCGCGCCCCGGCGCGAGCCCGTGCCCTCGCGGCCGGGCAGCCGGTCGTCGGACTGCCGCTCGCCGGCCCGGTGAGCCACCCGCGGTCCCAGTACGCGCGGATCTACCCCTCCTCGTCGTCCTCGTCGTCCAGCCGCGCCAGCCAGGTCGCCAGTCGTTCCACCGGCACCTCGAAGTCCGGATTGAGGTCGACGAACGTACGCAGCTGCTCGGCGAGCCACTCGAAGGTGACCTCCTCCTCGCCGCGCCGCTTCTCCAGTTCCTCGATGCCACGGTCGGTGAAGTACATGGATGGTGCTCCGTCGGTGAAAGTGAAATGGAAGGCTGGGAAAAGGATAAGTGGGGGCGCGCGGCGGACGGAGGTCCTCTGTCGCGGGCGCCTCCCTGCGACTAGCCTGCGGCAACCGGCGGGCGGTACCACGGGGGCGTGGGGGAACGGGGGATGTCATGGGTGACGCAGTGACCCGTATCGCACGGATCGAGATGCCGGACGGGACGCCGGTGTGGGCCCGGATATCGGGGGCCGAGGCGCTGGAGGAGCCGTCCGGGGGGCTTTCGTACACGGACACCGGGTTCGGCGAGCGGGTGGAGGCGCAGGTCGAGAGCCTGCAGTCGGTGATCACGAGTGTGGCGCGCTCGCTGGCCGCGCCCCTGCGTGCGGTGCGGCCCGACGAGGTCAGCGTCGAGTTCGGGATCGAGTTGACGGCGAAGGCGGGCAAGGTCGTCGGCCTTCTCGCGGACGGCGAGGCCAAGGCCGGGATCACGGTGACGCTCACGTGGAACGGCGGCCCACCGGACCTCGAGAACCCTGGTGCCCCCGGCCCTGAGGGCACCGGCCCCGGAGACACTGGCCCCGGAAGCCCCGGAAGCCCCGGAAGCCCCGGAAGCCCCGGAAGCCCCGGAAGCCCCGGAAGCCCCGGAAGCCCCGCAGGTCCCGCAGGTCCCGCAGGCCCCGCAGGCACCCGCACCAGGGGCGCGTCCCCCGGCGCCCCGGCGCACGGGGGCGCGGCAGATGGCTCCGTCGGAGGCGGAGCATGACGGACGGGCACGCCCGGGGCGCACCGGGCGGCCCCGAGAACGCTCACCGTGCGCTGCGTGATCTCGTCATGGCGGCGACGGTGCGCATCCATCGCGCGGGGGCCGGGTATGCCCTGGAGGAACCCGGCACGTTCCTCGGGAGCGGATTCTTCATTGCTCCGAACTGGGTTCTCACCTGCGCACACGTGGCACGGAGTGGGGAGGGGGGCGAGGTCACGGTGGTGTACGAGACCGGGCCGGGGCGCGGTACGTCCGCCGTCGCCGGCGAGGTGGCGACGGCCCTTCCGGAGGCCTTTCCGCAGCACCTTGAGCGGGCCGTGCGGGGCAGCTGGCCGGCCCCGGACCTGGCCCTCGTCCAGCTGCGCGAGCCCGTCGACCACGACTGCGCGTACATCACCGAACGCCCGGCCGCCTACTACGGCGAGGCGACCGTCCTCTACTCCGGCTGGTCCGTCGTGGGCGGGGAGCTGCGCCGTCTGATCGGGACCTGCTCGGTGCAGGGCACCCTCGGCGGCTGGTCCACGGACGAGCAGATACGGCTGGGCGGCGACGTCCTGCCGCCCGGAGTCTCCGGCGGGCCGGTGGTCGATCCCGTACGCGGTGAGGTCGTCGGCGTCCTGAAGTCGCAGGCGGACCGGGGACTGGGCGGCACGTCCACCGGGGTGGAGCAGTTACGGTCCCTGCCGGTCCCGGCGGGCGCGGTGCGGGCCGAGCACGACGATCCGTACACGGCGGTCTTCCATGCCCACGACCGCTACCACCGCGACCGCCAGCGCCACCCCGACTCCGACCGCAGCACTTGGGCCGATGTGCAGGGCCAGCTCGGCGCGCGGCCCGGCCGTGCCCTCAGCCCGGACGAGCGGACCCAGTTGCTCGGCAGGCTCGCCGATCTGCCGCCACCGGCCAGCACCCGGGCCCTGCTCGGGCTGCTGGAATCCCTCCTCGGCAGCCAGGCCTCGATCCCGCATCCGGCGCCGCGCGGCTGGCGCGACGGACTCGGCGCGCTGTACGAGACCTCGCGTCAGGACGGCGCGCTGGAGCTCGTCCTCGACTACGCGATGCGCGTCATGTCCGCCGAGCGGCCCTTCGTGACGCCCGGCACGCAGAGCGCGGAGCGGGCCCTGTGGGAGTGGGTGCGCCAGGCCGCGGAGGGACTCGGCCTGCGATACCGGCGCGACCTCGCGCAGCGGCGGATCGAGCTGCTCCGGGTGCCGCCCCGGAGCCAGGAACCACCGCCCCGTCTCCAGGAACTGCCCCGGCTGCCGCCGGGGCCCGAGCGGTACGGCGTCGTGGATGTCGTCCATGACGCGCCGGGCGGCCGGCCTGCCGTGCGCGAGCCGGCCGAGGCCGTACCCACGGCCGAATCGACGGCCGTACCGACGGCGGTATCGACGCATGCTGCCGACCGCGCGCCCCGCCTGTTCGCGCTGCTCGAACTGGTGCAGCGGGGCTGGGAACCGGACCGCTGCGACTGGCGCGTATCGGTGGCCCGTCCGACCGGAGAGGTGGTGCGCCTGCACGAGGGTGAGCGCACCCCGCTGGCCGAACTCCCGGGCACTCTCGCGGCCTCCCTCGCGGAGGCCTTCCGCCGCTGCGACGAACCGGGGCGGCCCGCCGTCCTCCAGGTCGCGCTGCCCCATCTGCTGCTCGACCTCGACGTCGATGCCTGGCAGCTCCATCCGGACGAGCCGCCGCTCGGTGCCCACCGGCCCGTCGTCGTGCGCTGCGCCGACCGGGAGCAGCTGCCCGACGGCGAGGACTCCGCCGCCTTCGGGGGGAAGCAGGCACTTTCCTACGGGGCGCACGAGGGCGAGTACGGCGCGCACGGAGAGTACGACGGGGAGCGCGGTCAGGAACACGGCGAGGAACGCGACGGCGAGTACGGCGGCGAGCGCGGCGCGGAGCACGAGGAGCACCTCGAACGCGAGGCCCGCTGGCGCTGGATCCACGCGTACGGGGCGGAGGCCGAAGTCCTGGACTGCGAGGACGGGTTGCGGGTACCCGTGCCCCCCGCGCAGTCGCTGCGCGGGCTGCCGCACCGTACGGTTCCGGTGCTCTGCCGTTATGGCGACCAGCGGTTCGAGGACGACCCGGTGGCGCTCGTCCGGATCGTGCACGGCGGTTTCGGGGTGGCGCTGTGGCGGCGCTGGAGGGGGCAGTCGGACGCCGTGTGCGGGGAGTTCCATCGCAGGGCGGGTGACACCGTCGCCGGCGCGGGCAGCGCGGAGCGGCTCCCGGAGCTGGTGCGGGCGCTGCGGGCCGGGGTGCGGGCAGGCAGGGCGGAGACCTACTGGGCGGACGGCATCGCCCTGTTCTACGACGATCCGCGCCGGCCCCTGCCCGGCACGGGTGACCTGCTGGAGGCGCCATGAGCCCACCTGGCGGGCCACCCGGCACCGCGCCCGGCGCTCTGCGCGACCAGGCCCTTACGGCGCGTGGTGAGGGTCGATACCGTGAGCATGTTCGACGGCTGCCGAGCGGACGAGCGGCGAGGACGAGTGACGAGGGACGACGAGGGCTGGGTGGACCGAGCAATGACCGAATCCAGTGAGTGGCTCATCTACCGAGGCGCCGGTGAACCCCACGAGGGCATAGACCGCCTTCCGGCCCCGCCTCCCTGGCGCGACTTCGCGAGCCGGGACGCGGCCCGCAGGAACGGCGGCGGGGACGGTTCCGAGGACCGCAGGCTCGGCGCGCACCGGCACCTGGCCGAACTGCACCGGCCGGGCGCCGAGGAACTCGAGATGATCAACGCGGCGCTCTATCTGCGCCGGCCCCTCCTCGTCACCGGCAGCCCGGGCGCGGGCAAGAGCACGCTCGCGCACTCGGTGGCGTACGAGCTAGGTCTCGGCAATGTGCTGCGGTGGCCGATCGTCAGCCGGTCCACGTTGCAGGACGGGCTCTATCACTACGACGCGATCGCCCGACTCCAGGACGTGCAAATAGCGGCGGGCGGGGCGCAGACGGGCAGGGCCGGGACGGGCGGGGCGCAGACGAGCAGCGCCCGGACGGAGAGGGCCCCCGCTCCCGGTTCCGTCGAGGGCATCGGCAGCTATATCCGCCTCGGACCCCTCGGCACCGCGCTGCTGCCGTCCGACACCCCGCGCGTGCTGCTCATCGACGAGCTGGACAAGAGCGACATCGACCTGCCCAACGATCTTCTCAATGTGCTGGAGGAGGGCGAGTTCGCCGTCCCCGAACTGGAGCGCATCGCCGACCGGCTGCCCGACGGCGAGGCCGAGGTGCTCACCGCGGACGGCACCAAGGCGCGGGTGCGCGACGGCCGGGTGCGCTGCCACGCCTTCCCCTTCGTGGTGCTCACCAGTAACGGCGAGCGGGATTTCCCCGCTCCGCTGATGCGCCGCTGCATCCACCTGGAGCTCGGCAGGCCCGACCACAAGCGGCTGGCCACCTTTGTCCGCGCCCACCTCGGCGACGAGGCGGCGCGCGCCGGGGACGACCTCATCACCCACTTCCTGGAGCGCTCGCGCAGCGAACTCGTGGCCGCCGACCAGCTGTTGAACGCCATCTACCTCACCGACGCGGCCGCCCCACCCAGTCGTGACCGGCTCGCGGACCTGCTCATCCAGCGACTCGACCGCCCGAGGTGACGCGCTGATGCCCGACGCCGCGGCGCGCCACGGACCTCCCGGCACCTCCGTACCCTCCGGGCCCCCGGCGGGTTCCGGTGGCGACCCCATCGCCGAACTCGTCTCCCGATTGCGGCAGATCGGGCTCGATCCCGACGCCGAGCAGGTGTGCGATGTGCTCTGGCTGGCCCGCTGGGCGCGGTCCACGGACCGTGCCGAGGTGACGGAGGGGAACACGCCGTCGTCGGGCGGGTCGCCCGTGGGGCGGGACTTCGCCGGGGCGCGTCCGGGTGTTCCCGACGCCGCCGCGGTGCCGCCCGCCGAGCGGCCCGCCGACCCGCCGGTCGCGGGGGCGGACCGACGGGTGGCGCTGTACCCCGTGCCGCAGGACGGCCCGCCGCGGACCCGCGGGCGGGGCCGGGCGACGGCACTGCCGGTGGGGGTGCCTGCCGCGCCCGCTTTCCCTTCCCCGCTCGAACTCCAGCGCGCACTCCGGCCGTTGCAGGGCTATCGGACCGCTGCGCCGCCGTTGCGTACGACGCTCGACGAGACGGCGACGGCGGAGCGGAGCGCTCGGGCCGGGGGCCTGGTGTTACCCGTCTTCCGCGGTGTGACCCGCGCCGACGCGGCGCTCCAGCTGGTGATGGACGCCTCCTCGTCGATGCGGGTGTGGGACCGGATGTTCGCCGAACTGGAGCAGGTCTTCGGTCAGTTGGGTGCCTTCTGGGACATTCAGGTGAGCCATCTGCATCAGGGCCCGGACGGTGAGCCGGCCGTCAGTCGCAGTCCCGAGCCACACACCGCCCCCCTGCACTCCGCGGACCGGCTGAGCGACCCCACCGGCCGCCGGATCACCCTTCTGGTCAGCGACTGCGCGGGCCCGCTGTGGCACAGCGGCCACGCCCACCGGCTGCTCCACCAGCTGTCCCGGCAGGGCCCGGCCGCCGTGCTCCAGCCGTTGCCGCAGCGCATGTGGAACCGCACCCGACTGCCCGTCTCGTACGGCGAGTTGACCCGTGGCGAGGGCCTGGCGGGCGCCGCCACGCTGAAGGTCCGCCTTCCGACGGGCACTCCGCCGGACGCCCGCGGTGGCGCGCTCCCCGTGCCCGTGCTGCCGCCCGAGCCCGCGGCGCTGGGTGCCTGGGCGCGGTTGCTGTCCGGGGCCGGTGCCGGGCCGGTGGCGGGCGCGGTCGGCTGGGTGCGCCCGAACCATCCGCCCGCTCCGGCGTCCCGTCCCGGGCGCCGGCTGTCCGCGCTCGAACTGGTCAGCCGGTTCCGCTCCAACGCCTCCAAACCGGCGGGACGGCTGGCCGGTTACCTGGCGGCGGCGCCGCTCAGCCTGCCCGTGATGCAGCTGGTGCAGCGGACCATGCTCCCCGACTCCGGCCCCTCCGAACTGGCCGAGGTGCTGCTCAGCGGCCTGGTCTCGCGGGCGAGGGCGGAGGAGTACGGGGCGGACGGCGCCCAGTGGTACCAGTTCGCGCCGGGCGTGCAGGAGGCGCTGCTGTCGCCGCTCGGCCGGGACGAGGCCATGCTGGTGCTCAAGCACTGCTCGGAGTACATCGAGAACCGCTTCGGCAAGGGCGGCCCCAACTTCCCGGCCCTGGCGCTCGCCCAGCTCGGCGAGGGCGAGGCCGAGGGCACAAGCGGCATCGGACGCCCGTACACGCCCGGCGCCGCCTACCCCGGCGAGAACGGTGACAACGGCGGCGCCCTCCTGGTCCCGCAGCCCTTCGCCGAGGTCGCCGCGCGTGTCCTGGAGCGCTTCATGCCGCTGCCCGAGCAGTTCGCGCTCTACGGCGGTCAGGGCGTCCGGGGGCGCACCGACCCGCCCGACGAGCGGCCCACGCACGCGGCGGTGAGCCGGGCCCGGACCCTGGCCGGGCGGTTCGACACGGACGGCATGGTGCAGGACCTCATCGACGCCGTACAGCTGCTGCGCGGTGCCACCGAACACGAGCCGCTCGCGGGTACGGACCCCGAGCTGTGGGCCGAGTACGCCAACTGTCTGCTGCGGCTGTGGGAGGTGCAGGGCGGCGGCGCGGAACTGCTGCGGGAGGCGGAGACGGCCGCCGAACGGGCCGTCGCGCATCCGCGGGCCCTGCGCGAACGGGCCGTGCTGGCCCGGGTGCTGCACGCCGCCGCCACCGACCGCAGGCGTCGCGACGACCGGCGCGGCGCGCTCGACCTGCTGCGCCGCGCCGACCGTGAGTACGCCGTGGCCTGCGCCGCGCCCGACCTGGAGACCACCGAAGCCCTGCGGCTCACCCTGGAGCGGGTGCGCGCGCTGGAGGCGCAGTGGCGGATGGGCGGCGACAGCGCGCTGCTCCAGGGCGCGGTCGGCATGCTGGAGGCGTTCGCCGACGCCTGGCCCGACCCGCGCAGCCGCCCGCCCGAACTCCCGCTGGCCCACGGCCGCGTCCTGCTGCGCCTGTCGAGCGCGACGGCCGACCCGGAGCAGGCCCGGCTCTACGCCGAACAGAGCGTCCATTCGCTCGGTGATGCCCTCGAGCTCAGCGACGCCCTCGAAACGGGCACCGGGGCCGTGCCCCCCGACTCGGGCGAACCTCCCCGGAACGCCAACCGCGACCGGGACCGCGTGCGCATCCTCATCGATCTCGTCGACGCCCTCCTGAGATCGGGTGGTGCGCTGGGCGAGGCCCAGACACGCGTCGACGAGGCCCTGGGACTCACCCGCGAACAGGGGGCGCGTGCCTCGCTGATGGTGCGCGCCGGGCGCATCCGGGTGGCGCGATACGCCGAGTCGGGCGACCCGCGCGAACTCCAGGAGGCCGCGGACCGCTTCGAGCTGGCCGCCCGCGGGGTGCCACGCGACGCCCCCGCGCACGCGGACGTCCTCGCCGAGTGGGGCGACGTACTGCTGCGCCGGGCGGCGCTGGACAACGGCGCCGCTCCGCGCGAGTCGCTGTCCCGGGCGATCCGGGTGCTGCGCGACTGCCGTACGGAAACCCCGGCGGGCAGTGTGGAGTTGGCGTACCGCCTGCTGCTGCTGGGCGGGGCGCTGATGCTGCGGTACCGGGCCCGGGGCGACCGGGTGGATCTGCGGGAGGCCGAGCATCTCTTCGGGCTGGCCGCGGCCGAGGCGGACGATCCGCTGCTGGCCGCGCGGTGCTCGCTGGAACTGGGGCAGGCCCAGTTCGAGGCGTACCAGAGCCTGGGCCGGCCCGCGCGGCTCGACGAGGCCGTCGACGCCTTCCGTGGTGCCGCGGAGTCGGCGCGCGAGGCGGAGGGCGAGGCAGAAACGGACCGGCGGCGGCAGGACGCCGTGGAGTTGGGGGCGCAGGCGCACCACTGGCGGGGTATGTCCTATGAGGCGGCGGCACGCCCGCGCGCCGCACGCGAGGCCTACCGGGCCGCCCGTGCCGAGTGGTCCAGGCTGCCGGACGACGCGGTGGCCACGGGTGAGCCGACGGCCCGGCAGACGGCGCAGCGGCTGGCCGAGCTGGAGTGACGGAGGAGGGGGAGACCATGGGCGTACGGGACGACGCGTCGGATTCCGAGGCGCGGCTTCCGGGTCCGGAGCGACTTTCGGATCCGGAGCGACTTTCGGATCCGGAGCGACTTTCGGATCCGGAGCGGCTGCCGGAGGTGGAGCAGCTGCCGGATCCGGAGGGGCTGCCCGAACCGGAGGGGCTGCCGGATCTGCTGGGGCTGGATCTGGCGGATCTGAGGACCATTCGACATCCCGTGCTGGAAGAGGTGCTGGAGGAGCTCAGGGAGCGGGCCGACCGGCCGAGCGAGATGCTGTGGGGGTTCAACAACGCCTTCTGAGTCAGTGCGCAGGGCGCAGGGAATGCGGTCAAATGGCGTCATCGAAACGTCTGTTCCGGTCGCACCCGTATCTGAACCGGACAATTTCGATCGGGCCGCGTTTGTGTCCGGCCCGCGTCAGGGAATGCGGCCTCGTACGGCAGGGGGGCGTGGCGTGGGACCGCGAGCCGTACGGCATGGGGGTGCGGAGTGTCTGAAGAGGTGACCTCCGTCCGAGCACCCGAACGGACCGCCGTACCGCCGCCACCCGACCCGCCCTTCCCGTTCCGGCAGTTCATCGTCAAGATGCACGGCCGCTGCAACCTGGCCTGCCGCTACTGCTACCTCTACGAGGGCCCCGACGACACCTGGCGCACCCGCCCCGCCACCGCCTCACCCGCAGTCCTCGGCCGCACCGCGGACCGCGTGGCCGAGCACGCGCGAGCCCATGACCTGACAGCCCTCTCCCTCGTCCTGCACGGCGGCGAGCCCCTGCTCGCGGGCGCGGACACGCTCGCCCGTTTCACCGACCTCGTACGCGACCGGGTCCCGGCCTCCTGCGCGGTCCACCCGACCGTCCAGACCAACGCCACGCTCCTCACCGAGCGGCGGCTCGCCGTGCTGGCCCGGCACGGCATCCGTGTCGGCATCAGCCTCGACGGCGGCCTGCCCACCCACAACGCCCGGCGCACCGACCGCGCCGGACGCCCGTCCTGGCCCGCCGCGTCGCGCGGCGCCCGCCTGCTCGCCGACCGCTTTCCCGAGGCGTACGCCGGCATCCTCCTGGTCGTCGACCCGGCGACGGACCCGGTCGAGACGTACGAGTCCCTGCTCGCCCTGCGGCCCCCGGCCCTCGACCTGCTGCTGCCGCACGGCAACTGGGCCGCTCCACCGCCGCATTGGGGCAGCACCGGTGCCCCGTACGGCGACTGGCTGTGCGCCGTGTTCGACCGTTGGTGGTCGTCCGGACGGCGGGAAACGCGGGTGCGGCTCTTCGAGGAGTGCATCGCGCTGCTGCTCGGGCTGCCCGCGGCCACCGAGTCGCTGGGGCTGGCTCCGTTCGACGCGGTGGTCGTGGAGACGGACGGGGCGATCGAGCAGGTGGATTCCCTCAAGTCCTGTTACGAGGGGGCGGCGGAGACCGGGCTCGATGTCTTCCGGCACGGCTTCGACGAGGCGCTGCGTCACCCCGGCATCGCGGCCAGGCAGGCGGGCGCCGCCTCGCTGGCCGCGCGCTGCCGCGCCTGTCCGCTGCTCTCCGTCTGCGGCGGCGGACACTACGCGCATCGATACCGCGCCGGACACGGCTTCGAGAACCCCTCCGTGTACTGCGCCGACCTGCAGCGCTTCATCCGCCACGTGGCCCGCAGGCTCCCGGCGGACACCTCCGGTGAAAGGAGCGCCTCGTGATCCTGCCGGAGGTCCCCGAGCGGGCCCTGGACGAACTCGGCCGCACCGAAGGCGGCGCCGAGACCCTCGGCCTGCTGGTACGCGATCAGCACACGCGGCGGCTGCTTCTGCTGCGCGCGGTACTCGACGCCGTGGAGGCGGCCGACCCCGCGCTCTGCTCCACCGCGGCGAAGGGCCGCCTACGGGAGGACTGGGCGCTGCTGGTGGCGGCGGACCGGGCGGAAAGGGACGTGCGGCGAGGGGAGGGGAGGGACGTGCACGGGGTCTCCGGGCTCCCGCCCGACCCCGGTGGCGAGCCCGGCAACGCTGCCCCGGACGGACCCGTTGTCCGGTCGGTGGGCCCCGGCGTCGGGGCCGATTCGACCCCGTACGAGGGCACCATCCCACCCGGGGCGGCCGGCCTTTCCCTCCCGCCCGTCCGCGCCCTCCTCCTGCACCCCTTCGTGGGCCCCTGGGCCCGGAGCTGTCTGCGTGGGCTCGGCGCGGGCGGCCGCGAGCGGGACCCGCGTGAACTGCGCCGCGATCTCGCCTACTTCGGCGCACTCGCGGCCGTGGCCGCCGCCCGCGCCGCAGTGCCGTACGCGGTACGGCTGACCGCGCGCGACGGCGTGCTGACCCTGCCCTCCCTCGGCGCGCTGCGCACCGCCGCGCCGGGGGACGCCCCGGTCGACGTCGTCCACCGCCGGCAGAGTCTGACGCTGCGGCAACCGGGGTCGGGGGAGAAGGGCATCGTCGTACGTCTGCAGAGCGGTGGTATCGGTGCATGGTCGGACGCCGCCGCCTGGACCCCCGCGCACGCGCTGCCCGGTCTGCTGCCCGGAGCGGCCCCCGTACCGCTGGACGACCTCGACCCGTACCGCACCTCACGCGGCGGCCCCGGCCCTCACACGCTGAGCGGCCCGGTCACCCTCGACGACGCCGAGCGCAAACACTGGCTGCAGTCCTGGGCGGGCATCGCCACCGTGCTCAGGCAGGGCGGTGAGCAACGCGTCACGGAGGCCGCCGCGCTGCTGCGTTGTGTCGTCCCGCTCTCCGCGCCGCCCGGCTCGACACCCGGCGGCCGCACCACCGGCAGCTGCAGCGGCACCCGACGCGAGGCCTTCGGCGCCGTCCTGAGCAGCCCCCCGCCCACCCCCACGAGCTTCGCGGCGACCCTGGTGCACGAACTGCAGCACACCAAACTCGCGGCACTCAGCAACATGATGACGCTTCACCACGCCAGTTCCCAGGCACGCTACTTCGCACCGTGGCGCCCCGATCCACGCCCGTACGACGGCCTGTTGCAGGGCGCGTACTCCCACCTCGCGCTGGCGGACTTCTTCCAGCGCCGCGCACTCGACACCCCTCACCTCACTCACCGGGACTTCGCCTGGGCCCAGTACGCGCGCTACCAGGAGCAGGTCGGCGCCGTACTGCCGACCCTCGTCGGGTCGGGCGATCTCACGGTGCAGGGACGCCGGTTCGTCGACCAGATGGTCGCGGTATACGAACGGCTGGCCGAAAACCCCGCCCCACGCGGCCAAGCGGCGCGTGCGGAGGCCTACGTCCGAGCGGCCCGTGCGCTGTGGACCCAACGCCACGCCCCCACAGAATGAGCCATGTGCCCGCCGAACGAGCCATGCCGACGCCGAATGCTCCGGGTTCCCGGACGCGGGACGATCATTGCGCCAAGATCGTCGTTTGAAAAGGAACCGTGGAGCATGCGACTGGTATCCCTCAGTGCCTATCGCCGGACCTCGCACAGGTTCTAAAATCACGCGCGGGGAGGCCGCTGCATGTCTGGAGCTCGTACGCCGGTCGGGCCAACCGAGAGGGGGGCCGCGAAGCAGACCGTCACGATCAGCTTCGCCGGTTTCAACCGGGCCTGGGCGGCCTGGATCGGGGACCGTCTGGAGCGACGCGGGGTGCGCGTCAAGTATCTGCTGTGGGAGTCCCCGGCAGACATTCCCCTGGTGGATCTGCTGCACGACCTGAAACTCGCCGAGGGCCGGATCCTCATCGTCGTCAGCGAGTGGTACTTCCAGCTGGGCCCGCGCACCCACGAGGAGTGGAACACCGCTCTGCGGGAGGTGGTGGTCCCCGACCCGGCCCGGTTCGCGGCCGTCTCGGTCACCACGGCCTCGGTGCCCAGCGCCGCGGCGGTGTTCGCCGCCGTCGACCTGACCAACATGGGCGCGCAAGAGGCCGAGCGGCGCGTGCTGGACCGCCTCGACCTGCCCGGCGATCCGCTGCGACAGGACGCTGCGCGGCGCGGCCCGCGCTTCCCGGCGGCCATGCCCGAGGTGTGGGGCGGCGTGCCGCGTCGCAACACCCGCTTCACCGGCCGCGAGCGCCTGCTGAACGACGCCTACAACCTGCTGCAGAATGCCGAGCGGGGCGCGGGCGTGATCACCCTGCACGGCATGTCGGGAGTGGGCAAGACCCAACTCGCGGCCGAATACGTGTACCGCTTCGGTTCCGAGTACGACGTGGTGTGGTGGGTCGGAGCGGAGAGCAGGGTCACCTACCGGCGCCGACTGGCCGAACTCGCACCGCAGTTGGAGCTGTCCACGGGTCCGGAGTACGGCGAGCGGCTGCGTGCCGTACGCGACTCGCTGCGCCGCGGCGACCCGTACTCCCGCTGGCTGCTGATCCTGGACGGCGCGGACGAGCCCGACCAGATCTGGGACCTCGTACCCACGGGTCCCGGCCACGTCCTGATCACCTCCCGCAACCCGGAGTGGAGCGAGCACAACAGCAAGCTGCTGGAAGTGCCGGTCTACGGGCGCGACGAGTCGGTGGCCTTCATCCGCCGCAGAGCGCCCCGGCTCACCGAGGCCGAGGCGGACCAACTCGCCGAAGCCCTGGAGGACCTGCCCCTCCTCCTCGACCAGACAGCGGGCTGGCTCAACGACTCCGACCTCTCCGTGCAGGACTACATCGCCCTCCTGGAGGGCGGTATCGACGGGGATGTCGTCAAGGTGTCCGCGGACTTCCCGGTCGCCTTCCAGACCGCCTGGTCGATACTGCTGAACAAACTCCGTGACACCGTCCCGGAGTCCGTCGACCTGCTGCGCCTGTGTACCTTCTTCGCGCCCGGCTTCATCCCCGTACGCCTCCTCAGGGAGATGCCGCACGACGAGCTGCCGGAGCAGATCGCGGGCCTGCTCAACGATCCGCTGCTGTGGAACAAGGCGATCAACCAGCTGCGCCAGTACTCCGTCGTCCGCCTGGAGTCCCACGAGACCGGCACCGACGAGGCCGTGTCCTCCGGTGAGTCCCTCTACCTCCACCGCATGGTCCACCAGATCGTCCAGAAGGACATGCCGGACGAGGACCGCCGCGAGTTCGTCGACGTGGTGCGGCGGGCGCTGGCCGCCGCCGAACCCCGACGCCCCACGGACACCAGGCTGTGGCCCGGGTACGCGGAGATCGTTCCGCACCTGAAGTACGCGGACGTGCTGATGAGCAAGGACCCGGCCGTCCAGACCCTGGTCTTCAACTGCCTTCGGTACATGTACCTTTCGGGCGAGTACGTCTCCGGTATCAAGCTCGGCGAACGCGCCATGAAGGCCTGGCGGACCCTGCTCGGTGAGAACCACCCCCGGGTCTGGGAGCTGACGCACCACTACGCCAACCTGCTGCGCGTGGTCGGCGACTACGAGCGCACCGAGGCCATCGAGCGTGCCGCCGTGGAGCATCTGCGCGAGGAGCGCGGCCCCCAGGACCTGGAGCATCTGCGCGCCGCCACCGGCCTCGCCGCCGACCTGCGCGGCCTCGCCCGCTACGACGAGGCACTGGAACTCTCCCAGTGGATCCTCACGTCCTACCGTGAACTCCTCGGGGACCAGGACTCGCGGACCCTCGCGGCGCAGAACAACCTGGCGGTATCGCTGCGGCTGCTCGGCCGCTATCAGGAGGCACTGGACGTCGATCAGCAGACGATGGAGGCACGACGGCTGCTGCTTCGGGGGCGACACCCCTGGACCCTCTCTTCGGAGAAGTCGTACGCGCAGGATCTGCGGCTCCTGGGCCGCTACACCGAGGCCGAGTCGAGCCAGGCGAAGAGCGTGCGCGAGCAGCTCATCGTCATGGGCGCCGACAATCCGCAGACCCTCGAAGCCGAACACAACCTCGCCCTGTGCCTGTACCGCAGCGGCGACCGCCGTAAGGCGGGCCCGCTGTTCGCCCGCGTCCTGGAGCGCTGCGAACGCGTCCTGGGCGAAACCCACCCGCAGACGCTCAGGTTCGCCGCCAGCACGAGCTGTTTCGTGCGCGAGCACGGCAACATCGACCAGGCGCGGGAGCTCGGCGAGTCCGTCATCGCCCGCTACGAAGTGATGCTCGCCGAGGGGCATCCGTTCATCGCCGGTGTCCAGGCCAACCACGCGCTGGTGCTGCGCAGCGTCGGCGAACGGGACCACGCCCATGTCGTCATCGAGGAAGCGCTGACCGACATGACCGCGGCCGTCGGCGAGAACCATCCCTGGACGCTGGGCTGCGCCATCAACGCCGCCGCCCTGCGCAACCTCATCGGCGACCCCGAGTCGGCCGCCGCGCTCAGCCAGGCCGCGGTCACCCGGGCCGTCGAGACCCTCGGCCGCACCCACCCGCTGACCCTCTCGGCCCGCATCGCCCTCGCCGCGGACCTGCGCGGCCTGCGGGACCGTCAACAGGCCGAGAAGGTCGAGCAGGAAGCCCTCTCCGACCTGAAGGCCACGCTGGGCGACCAACATACCCACACCATCTCGGCCCGCTCCCGCAACCGGCCCTACTGGGACTTCGAACCCATGTCGACCTGACCGACGCCGCTTCGGCCAGGAAACGCCGGAGGCCCGGTTCCCCCAGAAGGGAACCGGGCCTCCGGCGTCGTACGAGACCTGTGTGCACAGACCTGACCGGTTTGCCGGGGCTTACGCCTCGAACACCTCACGCACCAGCTGCTCCTGCTCGGCCTGGTGCCGCTTCGCGGAACCCACGGCCGGGGACGAGGACGCCGGGCGGGAGATACGGCGCAGGCGCTCGCCGTGCGGGACGTCCGCGCCGACCGCCAGGTCGAGGTGGTCGATCAGGTTGAGGGCGATGAAGGGCCACGCGCCCTGGTTCGCCGGCTCCTCCTGGGCCCACAGGTACTTCTCGGCGTTCGGGTACTTGGCGATCTCCGCCTGGAGCTCCGCACCCGCGAGGGGGTACAGGCGCTCGATGCGGATGATGGCCGTGTCCGTGGCGCCGCGCTTCTTCCGCTCGGCCTCGAGGTCGTAGTACAGCTTGCCGGCGCAGAAGACGACCCTGCGGACGGCGGTCGCGTCGACCGAATCGTCGCCGATGACCGGGCGGAAGGCGCCGGTCGTGAACTCCTCCGTCTTCGACGCGGCGGCCTTGAGGCGGAGCATCGACTTCGGGGTGAAGACCACCAGCGGCTTGTGGTGCGGGTTGTGCACCTGCCACCGCAGGAGGTGGAAGTAGTTCGACGGGAGCGTCGGCTGGGCGACCGTCATGTTGTTCTGCGCGCACAGCTGGAGGAAGCGCTCGATGCGGGCGGACGAGTGGTCCGGGCCCTGGCCCTCGTAGCCGTGCGGGAGGAGCAGGGTGACGCCGGACGTCTGGCCCCACTTCTGTTCCGCCGCCGAGATGTACTCGTCGACGACCGTCTGCGCGCCGTTGACGAAGTCGCCGAACTGCGCCTCCCACATCACGAGGGCGTCGGGGCGGGCCAGCGAGTAGCCGTACTCGAAGCCCATGACCGCGTACTCGGAGAGCAGGGAGTCGTAGACGTTCAGGCGGGCCTGGTCGTCAGAGAGGTACTGCAGCGGGGTGTAGTCCTCGCCCGTGACCCGGTCGATCAGCACCGCGTGGCGCTGGCCGAAGGTGCCGCGGCGGGAGTCCTGGCCGGAGAGACGGACCGGGGTGCCATCGAGGAGCAGGGAACCGATGGCGAGGGTCTCGCCCATGCCCCAGTCGATCGTGTCGTCCTCGATCATCGACGCCCGGCGCTGCAGCTGCGGGAGCAGCCGCGGGTGCACGGTGACGTGGTCGGGGATGTTGACCTGGGACTCGGCGATCCGCTTCACGACCTCCTGGGAGACCGCGGTCGTCACGGCCACCGGGAACTCGGCCTGCGAGTCGGGGACCTGCACGTCGGCCGGAGCGGCGACGGCCTCGCGGACCTCGGTGAAGACCTTCTCCAGCTGGCCCTGGAAGTCCTGCAGCGCCTGCTCGGCCTCTTCCAGGGTGATGTCGCCGCGACCGATCAGGGACTCGGTGTAGAGCTTGCGCACCGAGCGCTTCTTGTCGATCAGGTCGTACATCAGCGGCTGCGTGAACGCCGGGTTGTCGGACTCGTTGTGTCCGCGGCGGCGGTAGCAGATGAGGTCGATCACGACGTCCTTGTTGAACGCCTGACGGAACTCGAAGGCCAGGCGGGCGACGCGGACGACGGCCTCGGGGTCGTCGCCGTTCACGTGGAAGATCGGGGCCTCGATCATCCGCGCCACGTCCGTCGCGTACATGGAGGAACGCGAGGACTCGGGGGCCGCCGTGAAGCCGACCTGGTTGTTGATGACGATGTGGACCGTGCCGCCCGTGCGGTAACCGCGCAGCTGCGACATGTTGAGCGTCTCGGCGACCACACCCTGGCCCGCGAAGGCCGCGTCACCGTGCAGGGCGACCGGCAGGACCGTGAAGTCCGTGCCGCCCTTGTTGATGATGTCCTGCTTGGCGCGGGCGATGCCCTCGATGATCGGGTCGACCGTCTCCAGGTGGGACGGGTTGGCGGCCAGCGAGACGTTGATCTGCTCGCCGTCCAGGCCCGTGAACACGCCCTGGGCACCCAGGTGGTACTTCACGTCGCCGGAGCCGTGCATCGACTTCGGGTCGAGGTTGCCCTCGAACTCACGGAAGATCTGCGCGTACGACTTGCCGACGATGTTGGCGAGAACGTTCAGGCGGCCGCGGTGGGCCATGCCGATGACGACCTCGTCCAGGCGCGACTCGGCCGCGCTGTCGATGACCGCGTCGAGGAGCGGGATGACCGACTCGCCGCCCTCGAGGGAGAAGCGCTTCTGGCCGACGTACTTCGTCTGCAGGAAGGTCTCGAAGGCCTCCGCCGCGTTCAGCCGGCGCAGGATGCGCAGCTGCTCCTCGCGCTCCGGCTTGCTGTGCGGGCGCTCGATGCGGTCCTGGATCCACCTGCGCTGCTTGGGGTCCTGGATGTGCATGAACTCGATGCCGGTGGTGCGGCAGTACGAGTCGCGCAGCACGCCGAGGATGTCGCGCAGTTTCATCAGGGACTTGCCGGAGAAGCCGCCGACCGCGAACTCGCGCTCCAGGTCCCACAGGGTGAGGCCGTGCTCGGTGACGTCCAGGTCGGGGTGCTTGCGCTGGCGGTACTCCAGCGGGTCGGTGTCGGCCATGACGTGGCCGCGGACCCGGTAGGAGTGGATCAGCTCGAAGACGCGGGCGGCCTTCGTGACGTCGTCGTCGTGGGAGGCGTCGATGTCCTTGAGCCAGCGGACCGGCTCGTACGGAATCCGCAGGGCCTCGAAGATCTCGTCGAAGAAGCCGTTCTCGCCGAGCAGCAGGTTCGCGACGATGCGCAGGAACTCGCCGGAGGCGGCGCCCTGGATCACCCGGTGGTCGTAGGTCGACGTGAGCGTCATGACCTTCGAGATGCCGAGCTTGTTCAGGGTGTCCTGGGAGGTGCCCTGGAACTCCGCCGGGTAGTCCATGGAGCCGACGCCCATGATGACCGACTGGCCGGGCATCAGGCGGGGCACGGAGTGGACGGTGCCGAGGCCACCCGGGTTGGTCAGGGAGACCGTGACACCGGTGAAGTCGTCCATCGTCAGCTTGCCGTCACGGGCGCGGCGGACGATGTCCTCGTAGGCCTGCCAGAACTCGAAGAAGTTCAGCGTCTCGGCCTTCTTGATGCCCGCGACGACCAGCTGACGGTCGCCGTTGGGCTTCACCAGGTCGATGGCGAGGCCGAAGTTGATGTGCGGCGGCTTGACGAGGGTGGGCTTCCCGTCCTTCTCCGCGAAGTGCCAGTTCATCGACGGCATGGCCTTGATGGCCTGCACCATCGCGTAGCCGATGAGGTGGGTGAAGGAGATCTTCCCGCCCCGGGCGCGCTTCAGGTGGTTGTTGATGACGATGCGGTTGTCGAAGAGCAGCTTCACCGGGACCGCGCGCACGGACGTGGCCGTGGGCACCTCGATCGAGGCGTTCATGTTCTTCGCGACCGCGGCGGCGGGGCCGCGCAGCGGGATGTACTCCGGGCCCGCGGGGGCCTCGGTGGCCGGCTCGGCCTTCGGCTTCGCGGCGGCCGGAGCGGCCTTCGCGGGAGCCGGAGCGGCCTTCGCGGGCGCCGGGGCGGCGGCAGCGGGCTTCGGCGCGGCCGGAGCAGCCGCGGGAGCGGCGGCCGGGGCGGGCGCGGGAGCGGCCTGAGCCGGGGCCTGGGGCGCCGCGGGCGCAGCAGGGGCCGCCGGAGCGGCAGGCGCGGCCTGAACCGCCGTGGTGGTCTCTGCGGCCCCCGCGGCCGCAGTACCCGCCGGAGCCGAGGCGGCAGCCGCCCCAGGCTTGTAATCGGCGAAGAAGTCCCACCAGGCACGGTCTACCGAATTCGGGTCCTGGAGGTACTGCTGATAGATCTCGTCGACGAGCCACTCATTGGGGCCGAAGGCGGCAGCAGGGTTCTTCCCGGCTTGGTCCTCGGTCGAGATGCTCGATGAGTTACTGGGGGACTGTGGCGACACGGCGGCAACCGCCCTCTTCCGCTTCACAAGGTGATGGACAGCGGAAATAAAGGCTACGCCTCCATGGCCGAGAAGGTCAGGCCGGGCCCGTCCAACGTCGTGTAAGTCACATCGGAAAGTGTGTTTCGGCTGTGGAAATGGCGGGAAACAAGCGGGGTTTCGGCCCGGATGGGTACGTTCCTTCAGGGTCGCGGTACGACTCACGCGGCCCTGTGCCTGATCACACGTGTCCACGAGCGCGGGACTCCGATGGATCTTGTGGCTCCGGTTCGAACTTTACGTCAACTTGGCAGAGATGGAAGCCCCGGAAGGGTGACTTGGATCCGGCAGCCGCGCATGGATTCGGCCACACCGATCCGCCCGCCGTGCAGATCGACGGCCCAGCGGGCGATGGCGAGCCCCAGGCCCGTACCACCGTCGCTGCCCGGTCCGTGCGGTGATGGCACCCCGCCCCGGTTGAATCGCTCGAAGATCTGGTGCCACTCCGACTGCGGAATGCCGGGGCCCTCGTCCAGGATCTCCAGGGCCAGCGACTCCGGGAGGTCGCCCCGCCGGGCCTTCACGGTGACCCGGCCGTGCGGCGGGCTGTGCTTCACCGCGTTGTCGATGAGATTGGCGACAACCTGGTGGATCCGCTCCGGGTCCGCGTGCGCGGTCAGCTCCGGAGGCGACACGTCGAGGTGCAGATGGACGTCCGTGCGGGTGTGGCTGCCGGAGCCCGAGGCGATGCCCGCGCGCGCCGAGGAGACCATGTTGGCCTCCTTCAGCACGCCCGACAGGTACGGCCACACCTCGAAACGGCGCTTGCGCAGGGGCACGACGCCGTTGTCCAGCCGCGACAGGTCCAGCAGCGTCTCCACCAGCCGTCCGAGGCGCTCCGTCTGCTTGAGCGCCGTCCGCATGGTCTCGGGGTCGGCGGCGGAGATGCCGTCCACGATGTTCTCCAGGACGGCGCGCAGGCCCGCGATGGGGGTGCGCAGCTCGTGCGAGACGTTCGCCACGAGCTCCTTGCGCTGACGGTCCTGGGCCTCCAGCTCGTCGGCCATGAGGTTGATCGTCTGGGCCAGGTCGCCCAGTTCGTCCCGGCGGTTCTCACTCACCCGGCGCGTGTAGTCGCCGCGTGAGATGGACCGGGCGACCGCGTTCATCTCGTCCAGCGGGGCGGTGAGTGAATGCGCCACGAACTGCGTTATCAACAGCGTGGCGATCATCGAGAAGACCGTGATGAAGCGCAGCTCGGTCTCGGTGCGCATCGCGATCACCATCAGACCGGTGGTGATGAAGACCGAGACGACGACCAGCGTGCCCAGCTTCGTCTTGATCGAGAAAGGACGCACGGAGCCCCAGGGCTCCGTGTTCCTGCGGTCTCCCGGGGCGACCGGTCCGACCGGATCTCCCGGGTCGACAGGTCCGCTCAATCCACCCGATCCACCCGATCCATCCGATCCGACCGGTCCGCTCGATCCATTCATGAGATCTGCCCCCTCAAACAGGTCCTTGAAAAGGCCCCGCTCAGGGAGTCGGGGTCTCCAGTGCGTAGCCCACGCCATGGACGGTACGGATCCGCTCGGCGCCGATCTTCCGACGCAGGGCCTTGATGTGGCTGTCCACGGTCCGCGTACCCGAAGCGTCCGCCCAGTCCCATACCTCGGCCAGCAACTGCTCGCGGGAGAGTACCGCGCGCGGCGTGTTGGCCAGACAGACCAGGAGGTCGAACTCGGTGGGCGTCAGGTGCACGTCCTCCGAGCGCACCCGTACCCGGCGCTGTGCGTGATCGATCTCCAGCTCGCCCAGGCGCAGGATCCCGGTGCGCGGCGTCGAGGCGGCCACTACGGCGCGCTCGACCCGGCGCAGCAGGACGTGCACGCGTGCGGCCAGCTCGCGCATCGAGAACGGCTTGGTCATGTAGTCGTCGGCGCCGACGCCGAGCCCGACCAGCATGTCGGTCTCGTCGTCGCGCGCGGTGAGCATCAGCACCGGCACGGGGCGCTGGGCCTGCACGCGGCGGCAGACCTCCAGGCCGTCGAAGCCGGGCAGCATGATGTCGAGGATCAGCAGATCGGGCTGCCATGCCTCGGCGGTGTCGACGGCGGCCGGCCCGTCGCCCGCGGTTTGTACGAGAAATCCCTCGGCGCGCAGGCGGGCCGCGATGGCGTCGACGATCGTCGGGTCGTCCTCGACCACCAGCACCCGGCGCTGAGCGCCCGGCGTCGCCGCCGTGCCGTTGTGGGATGTGTGGGTCTGCTCCATCGCCCGCCCCTGAAGTGTGCTTTCCGGAATCCGTGGGGTGATCCCATGACTGCGCTTGACGCGTGAATGATCTGCGTCAGGGAAGCAGGGTACGGGCAGTCACCTTCGCTCGGCTATCCAGGCCCGACCGCGAGGTGGACGACGTCCGGAACGCCCCGGGCAACGGGGATCTCTTCGGTACGCACCCGTCGGAACCCGGCATTCCGCAAGGATCCTTCAAATTCCGGAGAGGGCTGGGCCGACCACACCGCGAGCACCCCGCCGGGCTTCAACGCCCTTGCGCAGCTTGCCAGTCCGGCCGGTGAATAGAGGTTCCCGTTGCCCTCCGTGACGGTCCAGTCGGGCCCGTTGTCGATGTCCAGGCACAGCGCGTCATATGTGGCGGAAATCTCATTGACGTGAGCGAGCAGATCGGTCTCGACGATTTCCGTACGCGGGTCCGCGAGCGCCCGCGCGGAAAGCTCGGCGAGTGGTCCGTCGCGGTGCCAGTCGACGATGGCCTGCTCACGTTCGACGACGGTGATACGTCCCCAGCGGGGGTCCGCGGCGGCATGCGCGAGGGAGAAGCCGACGCCGAGGCCGCCGATCAGCAGGCTCGGCTCCGCCCGCCCG
Source organism: Streptomyces sp. NPDC048275 (assembly GCF_040652275.1). Lineage (NCBI taxonomy): Bacteria > Bacillati > Actinomycetota > Actinomycetes > Kitasatosporales > Streptomycetaceae > Streptomyces > Streptomyces sp. NPDC048275. The sequence continues at coordinate 16,850 of NZ_JBEZLR010000086.1, read as the reverse complement.
TCCAGGGCGTCGAGTGCCGCGTCGATCAGTAACCGCTCCGAGCGGCCGTCGGAGGTGTCCATCAGGAAGCACCCGTTGGCGATGATCTGCAGCAGCGTGCCGTGGCGCCGCAGCACGACCTCGCCGTACGGGCCCTCGCGACGGTCGATGACTACCGGGGTGTCGTACGAGGTGGGCATCGGCCCATCGTGGCAGTTTCTTGACGCCGAGCTGAGGGAATTTCGGAAGGCCGACGCGCGCCGCGGCGGACCGAGGGGCCGGTTCACGTGCTCCGGGCCGTGGCCAGCCGCCGGGCCAGCTCCGGGATGCCGAGTCGGCGCTCCTGCTCGGCACTGGCCCCGTGCAGCTTGTTGGTGAGCTGGTAGGGGTCGGCGCGCAGGTCGTAGTACTCGCGGAAGAGCACCTGGCCGCTGGTGGCCCCCCGGGGCGGACGGCCCCGTTTGTCGAGGCGGAGCCGGTAGTACTCCGTGTACTGCTCGGTCTTGCCGATGTACGAGGCCCAGCTGTGGATCGGCTGCTTGTCCTGGCGGTTCCACCACCACTCGGCGAGCACGTGCGTGCGGTCGTTCGTGCCCAGCAGCGAGTGACCGTCGTGCGGGGTGTCCGGGGTGATCCGGGCGGCGTCGAGGAGGGTGGGCGCGATGTCGACGTGGGCGGCCAGCCGGTCGTCGGCCGTCGCCCCGCCGAGCCCGCCGCCCGGCCACGACAGGTAGAACGGCACTTCCAGGCTCGGCCGGTACGGCACCGATTTGCGCAGCCAGCCATGGTCACCCCAGAGCAGACCGTGGTCACTCGTGAACAGCACGAGCGTGTTGTCGAGCTGTCCGAGCGCGCGCAGCTTGTCGCGGAAGTCCCGCATCGCGTCGTCGACGGAGAGCAGGGTGCGCAGCTGACGTGCCCGCAGGGCCTGTCCGTCGGCGAGCGAGTGGTGCGCCGCGCCGCCGCGCAGGAACGGCGGCTTGTCCGCCTTGTCGCTCTCGAAGACGGAGGGGCGTCCGTCCCACCCCGGCACCGGCGTCCGCTTGTACTTCTTCTCCGGGATGTTCACCTCGTGAGCCGCGCGCGGGGCGACGTACGCGAACCACGGCCGGTCGTCGCTCCGGGAGCGCTCCATGAACGCGAGGGCGTGGTTCTTGATGACGGTGGTGTTGTAGCCGGGGATGTTCCGGACGGTCCCGTTGGCGTTGTAGTGGCCGTTGTAGTAGCTGACCGGCTCCTGCAGCAGCCACTCGTCGAAGTGCGGCGGGTTCACGCCCGGCTGCCAGAAGTTGAGGTACTTCCCGAACATTCCGGTGCGGTACCCGGCCTGGCGCAGCTGCCGCTGCACGGTGGTGTTCTGGTCGAGGCGGGTGGGGTGGCGGGTGTCGAGTACGCCGTGGTGGTGGGCGTACCGGCCCGACATGATCGAGGCACGGGAGGGGGCGCAGAGCGGAGTGTTGGCGTGCGCCCGCTCGAAGGTCACACCGTGCCCGCCGAGCCAGTCGATCGTCTCGGGGGTCGCCCACTCCGTCTCCTTGGGCTGGTCGTCGGTGACGACGACCAGGATGTTGGGGCGGTCGGCGCGCCCCGCGCCGGGTGTCCGGCCGGCGACCGGCGGCTGCGGAGAGGCGGCGGGTGTCTGCGGAGAGGCGGCGGGCGCCCGGCCGGCGACCGGCGCCGCGGTCCGCCGTACGGTCGCCTTTTGGGCCGCGCCTTCGCCGTCGCCCGTCGTGGCCCGGACGACCACCGTCCCGGCCGCCGCCGCGGCCACCGCCCCGGCCCCCACGACCAGTCCGCGCCGCGTCGGCCCCCGCCCTTGACCCTCGCCCACTTGGTCCCCCGATTCCCCGTTTTGCGACGCTGCTTGCTGTGAATGAGCTTGCAGTGTGAAGGAGTTCGCTGTGAATGCCGTTGCGGTGGTGCGGCAGTGTCCTTGCGGTGGTGCGAAGCCGCGGAAGCGCAGGTCGCCGCCCCGTCACCGGGCGATCGCTGAGAGCGAACACGCCCTGGGGAACAATCCCAGGCTCAGCTGCATTGAGTCGGCATAGCTCAACTTGCTTGTCGAGAGGAAGATCATGGCTGCCGACTCCACGAAGTCCACTCCGCTGACCCTGCCCGTGCTGCCGCTCGACGACGAGGTCGTCCTGCCCGGGATGGTGGTTCCGCTCGACCTGAACGACGCCGATGTGCGCGCCGCGGTGGAGGCCGCCCAGGCCGCCGCGCGGACCGAGCCCGGCAAGCCGAAGGTGCTGCTGGTGCCGCGCATCGACGGGGCGTACCCGAGCACCGGTGTGCTCGGCACCGTCGAGCAGGTCGGCCGCCTGGCCGACGGTGACCCGGGCGCGCTGATCCGCGGCCGTGGGCGCGTGCAGATCGGCGCCGGTACGACCGGTCCGGGCGCCGCGCTGTGGGTGGAGGGGACGCGCGTCGACGAGACCGTGCCGGACCCGCTGCCCGGCCATGTCGCCGAACTGGTCAAGGAGTACAAGGCCCTCGCCACCAGCTGGCTGCGCAAGCGCGGCGCCTGGCAGGTCGTGGACCGCGTACAGGCCATCGACGACGTTTCCGCCCTTGCCGACAATTCCGGTTACTCGCCGTTCCTGTCCACCGAGCAGAAGGTCACGCTGCTGGAGACCGCGGACCCGGTCGCCCGGCTCAAGCTCGCCACCGAGCAGCTGCGTGAGCACCTCGCCGAGCAGGATGTCGCCGAGTCCATCGCCAAGGACGTACAGGAAGGCGTCGACAAGCAGCAGCGCGAGTTCCTGCTGCGGCGCCAGCTCGAAGCCGTGCGCAAGGAGCTGCGCGAGCTGAACGGCGACTCCAAGGACGGTGAGGAGTCCGACGACTACCGGGCCCGTGTCGAGTCCGCGGACCTCCCCGAGAACGTCCGCGAGGCCGCGCTCAAGGAGGTCGACAAGCTGGAGCGGTCCAGTGACCAGTCGCCCGAGGGCGGCTGGATCCGGACCTGGCTCGACACCGTTCTCGAGCTGCCGTGGAACGAGCGGACCGAGGACGAGTACGACATCCGGGGCGCGAAGGCGATTCTCGACGCCGAGCATGCCGGTCTCGAGGACGTGAAGGAGCGCATCACCGAGTACCTCGCCGTGCGCAAGCGGCGTTCCGAGCGTGGGCTCGGCGTGGTCGGCGGGCGGCGTGGCGGCGCGGTGCTCGCGCTCGTCGGACCGCCCGGCGTGGGCAAGACGAGTCTGGGCGAGTCCGTCGCACACGCCATGGGCAGGAAGTTCGTCCGGGTCGCGCTCGGCGGTGTGCGGGACGAGGCGGAGATCCGCGGACACCGGCGTACGTACGTCGGTGCGCTGCCCGGCCGTGTCGTCCGCGCCATCAAGGAGGCCGGGTCCATGAACCCGGTGGTCCTGCTCGACGAGATCGACAAGGTGGGGTCCGACTTCCGGGGCGACCCGGCCGCCGCCCTGCTCGAAGTGCTCGACCCCGCCCAGAACCACACCTTCCGGGACCACTACCTGGAGGTGGAGCTGGACCTGAGCGACGTGGTGTTCCTGGCCACGGCCAACGTACTGGAAGCCATCCCGGAGGCCCTGCTCGACCGGATGGAGCTGGTCCGGCTCGACGGGTACACCGAGGACGAGAAGGTCGTCATCGCACGTGATCACCTGCTGCCGCGGCAGCTGGAGCGGGCCGGTCTGGAGAAGGGCGAGGTCGCGCTCGACGAGAGCGCGCTGCGCAAGCTCGCCGGGGAGTACACCCGGGAAGCGGGCGTACGCAACCTGGAGCGGGCCGTCGCGCGGCTGCTCCGCAAGGTCGCGGCGCAGCACGAACTCGGAGAGCGGGAGCTGCCGTTCACGGTGACCGACGCGGATCTGCGCGGGCTCATCGGGCGGCCGCACCATGTGCCCGAGTCCGCCCAGGACCCGGCCGAGCGCCGCACGGCGGTGCCCGGTGTCGCCACCGGTCTGGCCGTCACGGGCGCCGGCGGTGACGTTCTCTACGTGGAGGCGTCGCTGGCCGACCCGGAGACGGGCGCGGCAGGGCTGACCCTGACCGGTCAGCTGGGTGACGTGATGAAGGAGTCGGCGCAGATCGCCCTCTCCTTCCTGCGCAGCCACGGAGCCGAACTGGAACTCCCGGTCGGCGACCTGAAGGACCGGGGCGTGCACATCCACTTCCCGGCGGGTGCGGTCCCGAAGGACGGTCCGAGTGCGGGCGTCACGATGACGACGGCGCTGGCCTCGCTGCTGAGCGGACGGCTCGTCCGTACGGACGTGGCGATGACCGGCGAGGTCTCGCTCACCGGGCGGGTGCTGCCCATCGGCGGCGTCAAGCAGAAGCTGCTGGCCGCGCACCGGGCCGGGGTCACGACGGTCGTGATCCCGAAGCGCAACGAGGCCGACCTGGACGACGTCCCGGCCGAGGTGCTGGACAAGCTCGACGTCCACGCCGTCACGGACGTCCGCCAGGTCCTGGAACTGGCGCTCGCCCCGGCGACGAACGGCGCGATCCCGGAGGTGCCGGTGGCGGCGTGACGGACGCCGCCGGACGGCCTCCGGTCAGGCAAGGCCCGGGTCCCCTCGCGAGGACCTGTCCGGTCGATCGCGGTGGAGGAAAGCAGCGGCGCCTGTCCGATGCCGGTGAGCGGGGTGTGGTGCGTGCAGCTGCAAGGCGGAGGAGGGCGTCGACGCGATGGGGGTCCCCCCGCTCGAGCGAAGCCGAGAGTGGGGGAGTCGGCAACCGACGACAACGCGGCAGATGTGCGTGCCACACCCCGCGTCTCCGCCGTGATCGACCGGACAGGTCCTAGGGGACCCGGGCCTTCGCCGTGCGGCTCAGCCGCCTGGGAGGGAGCCTGATGGAGAAGCTGCGCAGGTGGAACGCCCTGTGGGAAGGGGCCCGGAGGCTGCCGTCGGTCCGTGCCTGCGAAATACTGACGGAGCTGCGGCCATGACGATTTTTGGCAGAAACTTTCAGGACCGGGAAACCAGAGCAGGGGTGCTGACGTGCACGAGGGCGGAAACGACGGCGGGCATCCGGCCGCATCCGACGTGTCGGGAAGTGGTGTGGACCGGCCTGCCCCGCCCGGCGGCGGGGACCCCGAGTTCCTGTCCCTGGAGCGCGAGTTGACCGTGTTCCTGCGCCGCGCCCGCGCCAGCCAGGGCGAGATGGCCCGCGAGGTTCACCCGGACCTGGAATCCGCCGCGTACGGACTCCTCGTACGTCTCGACCAGTGCGGCCGCCAGCGCGCCACGGAGCTCGCCGGCTACATCGGCGTCGGCAAGGCCACCATGTCCCGCCAACTGCGTGCCCTGGAGGACCTCGGCCTGGTCACCCGCGAACCCGACCCGGCGGACGGCCGGGCGTGGCTGATCCGCCTCACCGACGAGGGCCGCAGCCGCGTAGGCAAGGTCCGCGAGGCGCGGCGCGCGCGGTACGTCGGCCAGCTGTCCGACTGGGACCGGCGCGAGGTCGCGGAACTGGCGCGGCTGCTGCAGCAGCTCAACCGGGGGATGGAGAAGGACAAGTGAGGACAAGCAAGGGCAAGTAGCGCGCGAGGCGGTCCGGGGAGCCGTCAGGCGCGTCGGAGCTCGGCGTACACCACCGTCGCGTCGTCGTGCGTCTTGCTCCGCCTCAGGTACGTCCGCGCCTGAGCGTCGGCCCGCTCCAGCGCCCGTACGCGATCCACCAACTCCTGCGCGCCCTCCTTGCGTACGAGGGTGAAGCAGTCCGCCCAGTCGCCCTCGCGGAACTTCTCCACCCATCGTGTCGCCCCGTCCGTCAGCGCGGCCAGGGCGCGGACCTCGGCGCGCGGCAGCACCCCCGTCACCGCCCGCCCCGCCACCGACGGATCCGCCGCCGCCGTATAGAAGCCGCCCTCCTTGTTGCGGACCGTGGCGTCGGCCAGAGCGGCCGTGGCCAGCGAGGCGCGGGGGAGCCGCGACAGGCGGTCGTCCAGTACGGCGATGACCGTGCCGTCGGGAGATTCCACAAGGAGCGCCGAGTCCGAGAGGACCAGGTACTCGACCGCGTCCGCCGACCAGCGGGCCAGAACCACCGTCGCCTGAGGCGTCCGCGGGTGAGAAAGGTCACAGGTGTCGGAGTGCGTGTCGGCCACCCGGCCGATGGCCCGGGAAAGTATCTCCGGCAGCGTCAGATCCCGGCGGGAAAGGGACAGTTCGGTCAGGGCTCCACCGAGGCGCGCGGAGAACCAGAGGACGGAATGCAGACAGCCGTCGTCGCCCTGAGGGGGAGTCACGCCGTCCAGGAGGACCAGTGAACCTCCCTGCCCCGAGGCGGGAAGGCCGACTGATGCGAAGTCCTCATTGGGGCGGGCCGGGTCGCCCGGTTCCGAGGCGAGTTCAGTGCGCATGTGGCCAGTCTGCACGAGCTCTTCACGCGTTCCACGAAAGGCCCGCATCGGCTGCCCCTCGGGCACGGACCCGCAGCTCAGCCGCCGGATTTGGCAGGGAATGATCTGTTCCGGCAACGCGTGGCGGCGAATATTGCCAAAGCGCGTCGCCGACGTCCAACCGGCCCGCCGGACAAGGCCGCTGCACCCGCCGGAGGAACTTGCCCGGCAACTCCCGTCCGGGGTTCACTCCTTCGGGTGGCGGGCCGGTTGATGCGGGATCACTGCCCACCGGCACTGGGAGGGTCGGGAACCGTACGGGGCGGACGCCTCAATTGACGGAACGTCACCCGGGCCCCTTGGGTACACGAGTCAGGAATGCGAGCACCGGTGCAGAAGATGCGGTCTCGGCGTACAGGCAAGAAGTCGGCCCAGCGGTCGGCCGGGCAGTCGCCCTCCGAGGCGGGCGCGGAGCGCACGCCGGGTGCCACGGGAGAGACTCCCGCCGGCAAGGGCCGCTCCGCTCATGTGCGCAATCGGCTGATCGTCGCCGTGGCGGTCGTCGCGGCCGCCATAGCCGGCGCCGGAGCGCCCACGGTGCTGGCCGCCTCCAGCCAACTGAACGACACCCAGAACCTGGTGACGCTCGCCGAGCGGACCCAGCAGGCGGTGAGCCTCGCGCACGCGCTGGCCGACGAGCGCGACGAGGTCACCCCGTACATCGCCGCGGGCCGGCCCAAGTCGAAGGCACCCTCCGAGCAGCGCAGCGCCCGGGTCGACCGGCAGGTCGAGGAGTTGCGGGCGGACGAGGACACTCCCGCCACCCTGCTGACGGACCTCGACGGCATCGCCGCCGTCCGCAGAGCGGCGCTCACCGGACAGAGCACCGCTCTCGAAGCGCACCAGGCGTACACCGCCGCCATCGCCGAACTCCACGACCTCGCCGAGGACCTGGCCGAGCAGCTGCCGCCCCGCGCGGGCTCCGGCGCGTACGCCCTCGCCGAGCTCGACTCCGCCGTCCAGCAGTCCGCAGCCGCCCGCGGGCTGCTCCTCGCGGCGCTCGACATCCCGCGTACCACCCAGACCACCATCAGTCCGATCACCGGTCTGCCGGTCACCACCAGCGTCTCTTCGCCCGCCGACACCAAGCAGCGCGAGGCGCTCAGCGCCGCCGCCCAGCAGGCCCGGCTGCGCTCGGACGCGGCCCTCGCCGAATTCCGCGAGACGGCGTCCAAGACGGTCCGGACCTCGTACGACTCCACCGTCACGGGACCGGACGTCACGGCCGCCGACAAGTACCTCACCGGCCTCACCGACCAGCCGACGCTCTCCGACGGCGAGCTCGACTCCAGCACGAAGAAGGTGGACGCGGCGCTCTCCGCCCGCGTCGAGCTGATGCGCGGCGCCGAGTCCGCCTTCTACGACCGCCGTACCAAGGACCTGGAACTGCTGCGGGACGACGACGTCACCGCGCTGGAGCTGCGGATCGCCCTGATCGGCACGCTGCTGCTCGTCGCGGTCGGCATCTCGATGGCCACGGCCCGCACCCTCACCCGCCCGCTGTCCGTGCTGCGCCGCGGCTCGGCCCGTCTCGCCGCCGACCCGGGCGCCGGGGAACCGGTCAAGTTCACCGGCCGCAACGACGAGTTCGCCCAGGTCGTCCGCTCCGTCAACGCGCTGCACGCGCACGCCGCCGGACTCCACGAGCGGCTCACCACCCTCGACGCCGACCGTAAGCACCTCATCGGGCAGCGCCAGCTGATGGCCGACGAGCGCGACCAGCTCCGCACCGAACTCGCCGCGGCGGCCGCCCACCTGGAGCAGGTGCGCGGCACCATCCACGGCACCTTCGTCAACCTCGCGCTGCGCACCCTGGGCCTCGTCGAGCGGCAGCTCGGCGTCATCGAGGGCCTGGAGGAGCGCGAGCAGGACCCGGACCGCCTCGCCACGCTCTTCAGGCTCGACCACTTCGCGACCGTCATGCGGCGCCACAGTGAGAACCTGCTCGTCCTCGCGGGCCAGGAACACGTCCAGCACCACGCGGGGCCCGTGCCGCTCGTCGACGTCGTCCGCGCCGCGGTCAGCGAGATCGAGCGGTACGAGCGGGTCCGCATCGCCGCGCTGCCGCCGCACGCACACCTTGCCGGCTTCGCCGCCGACGACATCTCGCACCTGCTGGCCGAACTCCTCGAGAACGCCTCGTCGTTCTCGCCGCCCGATCTCCCCGTCGAGGTCTCCGGCTGGCTCCTGGAGAACGGCGAGGTGATGCTCTCCGTGCAGGACGAGGGCATCGGCATGGCGGGCGAGCGGATGGACCAGCTCAACGCCAGGCTCTCCGACTTCGATCCGGAGGACGCGTACGACCAGGAGAGCGGCGAGGGACTCGGGCTCGGCCTGTACGTGGTGGCCCGGCTCGCGCACCGGCACGGTGTCCGCGTGCAGCTGCGCGAGCAGCGGCAGGGCGGCACCGCGGTCGTGGTGGTCCTGCCGAAGGCCCTGTTCGCCGCCGCCCCCGCCGCCACGGTCCCCACCACCACGTCGTTCGTCGGCGGCGCGCCCTCGCTGTCCCTCCCGGGCGCCGACGCGGAGGCCAACTCCAATGTCCTGTACGGCCGCACGGGCCGCTCGGGCCGTACGGTGGCGGACCCGGCCGGCAACGAGGACCCGCTGATCGCGGCGGCGGAGGAATCGGTACGCGAGGCCGCGTCCGAGCCGACGCCCGCGTCCGAGCCGACCCCCGAGTCGGCGGCCGAGACCACGATGTTGCTGATGGCGCCGGTGGCGTCGGCAGACGAGCCGGGCCGGCCGGATCAGCCGGATCGGCTGGATCAGCCCGACGAGGCAGGGACCGCCGGGGCTCCTGCCCCGGACATCGTCATCCCCGCCCAGACCACCACCGACCCCTACGCCATCGGCCCCGACACCCATGAGCGTGTCCAGGACGACGAGCGCGAGCGGGTCACCGACAAGGGTCTGCCCAAGCGGACGCCGAAGATCTCCGCGCCCGCGCAGGTGCCGAGGCCGCGCGCCGGGGGCGTGGACGCCGAGGCGCTGCGCCGCAGGCTCGGAGGATTCCACCGAGGTGCGGTCGAAGGCCGCCGCGACGTCGAGGCGGAGATCGCCGAGCGGACCGGGGAAACGCATGCACCCGCCGCGCGCGACGACGCGCCGGACCTAGTAGACGCAAGTGACGCATCGGGGGGCACTGTCGAGGAGGCAAGCAGTTGACCGCGACCAGTACGTTCGGCCTGAGCAGTGAAGCCCGCAATCTGCATTGGCTGTTGACGAACCTCGTCGAGGAGGTGCCGGGCCTTCTGTCGGTCGCGGTCGTCTCCTCCGACGGTCTGTTGCTGCTCTCCTCCGACCCCGGAAGGAACGCGGAAGCCCGCACGGGGGCGGAGGAACGTCCCACCGGCCCCAGGGGCTCCTCCGCCGACCTCGCCACCATCGTCTCCGGCATCGGCAGCCTCACCATCGGTGCCGCCAAGCTGATGGACGCGGGCGGTGTCAAACAGACGATGGTCGCGATGGAAGAGGGCAGTGTCTTCGTCATGTCGATCAGCGACGGCTCGCTGCTCGGTGTGCACGGCGCCCCGGACTGCGACATGAGCGTGGTGGCGTATCACATGGCGCTCTTCGTCGGCCGCGCCGGACATGTGCTGACCCCCGAACTCCGCAGCGAGCTACGCCAGTCGCTGGAAGCCAAGCCGATGGGGAGTGTCCAGTGAATACGTCCTCCACGCCCAAGCTCCCGGTCCGGGGCGGCGACCGCAAACCCGCCCGGGTACGCCCCTACTCGCTCACCGGCGGCCGTACCCGCTTCGGGCATGTGCTGCTCGTCGAGACGTTCGTCGCGGCGCTCGAGGCCCCGGAGACCCGCAAGGAGCTGACCAACGGCTCGCTGGAGACCCGGGTGATGCCCGAGATGCGGGCCATCGTCGAACTCTGCCGCCGGATGCGCACGGTGGCCGAGATTGCCGCCCTCCTCAAGATGCCGCTGGGCGTGGTCCGCGTGCTCCTGAGCGACTTGGCGGACCAGGGAAAGATCCGTGTGTACGGAACAGGTCACGGCCCGGGACAGCCGGACCGCGCTCTGCTGGAAAGGGTGCTGAATGGACTCCGTCGTCTCTGAGGGCGCGCCGAGAACCGCCTTCCCCGCCGCGGCACCGGTGCCGCTCCCCGAGGCCGACGAGAACCTCAAGGCCTGGCAGACGGACCGCACCCGCGCCCCGATCGCCACCAAGATCGTGGTGGCGGGCGGCTTCGGCGTGGGCAAGACCACGCTGGTCACTGCGGTCTCCGAGATCACGCCCCTCCAGACGGAGGCGCTGATGACCCAGGCCAGCGAGGACACCGACGACCTCACCGCGACACCGGAGAAGCTGACCACCACCGTGGCCATGGACTTCGGCCGCATCACGCTCGATGACGACCTGGTGCTCTACCTGTTCGGCACGCCGGGCCAGCAGCGGTTCTGGTTCATGTGGGACGACCTGGTGCGCGGCGCGATCGGCGCGGTCGTCCTCGCCGACACCCGCCGGCTCAAGGACAGCTTCCCGGCGCTCGACTACTTCGAGAGCTGCGGACTGCCGTACGTCGTCGCGGTCAACCACTTCGACGGCAGCGAGCGGTTCGATGCCGAGGATGTGCGCGAGGCCCTCACGGTGCCCTCACACATACCTGTCATGATCATGGATGCCAGGCGCCGGATCTCGGTCGTCGAGACTCTGCTCGCGCTGGTGGGGCACGCGCTCGACGTGAGCCCCGAATAAGTCGTACGCAGAGTTAGGACGCGCATGCGGAAGATACTCGTCGTTGGAGCCGGCCAGTCCGGACTCCAGCTCGCCCTCGGCCTCCAGTCGCACGGGTACGAGGTCACCCTGATGTCGAACCGAACGGCGGACGAGATCCGCACCGGCCGAGTCATGTCGACCCAGTGCATGTTCGACACCGCCCTCCAGCACGAGCGCGATCTCCAGCTGAACTTCTGGGAGTCCCAGGCCCCGAAGATCGAAGGGCTCGGCGTCTCGGTGGCCGCCCCCGGCTCCTTCGACCCGGGCCCCTCGCAGCGGGCGATCGACTGGGTCGGCAAGCTCGACGGGTACGCGCAGTCCGTCGACCAGCGGGTGAAGATGGCCGGCTGGATGGAGACGTTCGCCCAGCGCGGCGGCCAGCTGGTCATCCACGGTGCCGCGGTCTCCGACCTCGACTACTTCTCCCGTACGTACGACCTGGTGCTGGTGTCCGCGGGCAAGGGCGAGCTGGTGTCGATGTTCGGCCGGGACGCCTCCCGCTCCGTGTACAGCGAGCCGCAGCGCGCCCTGGCGGTGGCTTACGTCCACGGTCTGGGGCCGCGCCCGGAGCACCCGGACTACGACGCGGTCCGCTGCAACCTGGTCCCCGGCGTCGGTGAACTCTTCGTCATGCCGACCTTCACCACCTCCGGCCGCGCGGACATCCTTTTCTGGGAGGGCATACCCGGCGGCCCGCTCGACGCCTTCAACGGCGTCAAGGACCCGGCCGAACACCTCTCCCTGACCCTGGAACTCATGGAGCGGTTCACGCCCTGGGAGTACGCGCGGGCCACCAAGGTCGAACTGACCGACGCACACGGAACGCTGGCCGGGCGCTACGCCCCCACCGTCCGAAACCCGATCGGGCGGCTGCCCGGCGGCGGCCTGGTCCTGGGTGTCGGCGACGTGGTCGTGGCGAACGACCCGCTCACCGGACAGGGCTCCAACTCCGCCTCCAAGTGCGCGGCGGCGTACCTCGCCTCGATCCTCGAGCGCGACGACAAGGAGTTCGACGAGGAGTGGATGCAAGCGACGTTCGACCGCTACTGGGACACGGCTCAGCATGTGACCAAGTGGACGAACGCGATGTTGGGGGTTCCGCCGGAGCATGTGCTGAACCTGATCGGCGCGGCGGGGCAGCTTCAGCCGGTCGCCGACCGGTTCGCCAACGGGTTCAACGATCCGGCGGACTTCGAGAACTTCTTCTACGAGCCTGACAAGACCGGGGCTTATTTGGCTTCGGTGGCGGGGGCCTGAGGGGTCGTTGCCGGGCGCGGGGGGTTCGTGGCCGGCTGCGCCGGCGCGGCGGAGCCGCATGCGTCACAGCCCCGCGCCCCTTTCGGGGTGCTCAGCGTCGGCGGGGTGTAGACCTTCAGGGGCTTTGCCTTCGGGTCCGGTCGTACCGCGCCCCGTAGCGGGTTGGCCGCGATGGGGGAGACCTTGATCTTCTCTCCCGGCCTGGGCGCCTGGACCACCAGGCCGTCGCCCAGGTAGAGGGCGACGTGGGTGGCCTCGGGGAAGTAGATCACCAGGTCGCCGGGGCGCAGCTCGTTCAGGGGGATGCGGGGGAGCTTGGCCCACTGTTGCTGGCTGGTTCTGGGGATGGGGCGGCCGGCACGTTCCCAGGCCTGGGAGGTCAGGCCCGAGCAGTCGTACGACCTCGGGCCCTCGGCACCCCATTCGTACGGCTTCCCGAGCTGGCCCACGGCGTAGCGCACCGCCTGCTCGCCCTCCCGGGAGGGCGCCCGCTCGCTGCTCAGTGCCCCGGAAGCCAGGAGCTTCTGCTGGGCCGCGGCCGTCCCCGCCCGTTCCAGCTCGGCGAGCGCGGCGAGTTGATCGGCGCTGAGGGAGGCGAGCAGCTTCTCGACCTCCTTGAGCCGGTCGCGTACCTCGTCCCGTTCCTTCTTCCGCCGCTCCGTGAGGGTGAGTTGATCGTCGAGGGCCTTGCGGGCCGCCCGAGCCAGTCCGTCCGTCCGCTTCTCGCTGACCGCCAGCCGGTCCACGGTCTCGACCCGGTCCTGCGAGAGCTGCCCGATCAGGTGCCCTTCGTCCAACGCGTGCTGCGGGTCACGGGCGAGGAGCAGGCGTACGTACGAGGAGATCTCGCTGCTGTTCTGGTACTGCTGGCGGGCGAGCCGCCCTGCCGCGCCACGGCTGTCGTGCAGGGACAGGCGGGCCCTGGCGAGGCTCCCGTCGAGCCGGGCGACCTGGGCCCGCTGCTTCTTCAGCTTCTCCTCGGTCGCGTTGTACGTCTCGGTGGCGCGCTCGGCGTCCCGGTACAGCCGCTGAAGGTCCGTCAGCAGCTGTGTGACGGAGGGCTTTGTGTCCGGGCCGGGGTCCGGGGCGGCCGCCGCGGGCACGGGCGCGAGCAGCGCTCCGGTCGCCGCCACGGCCGTACAGGCCATACGCAGAAGCCTTCCTGACACGTCATCACCTCCGGTGACGGGGTGGTCCGTCCACCTCGCACCGGCAGGATCGGGTCGGCGCATCCCGAGCGCGCGCCCGGTGACCGGTTCGGCCCAAGAAGGTCACTCGTCGGCGTGGGGCTCCGGCGTGGCGCCGGGCTCGCTCCTTGCGCCGGGCTTGGACCAGGGCCACTTCCTGCGTCCCCCCGCGTCGCCCGCGTCGCCCTCGGGGGCATACGCGTACTTCCACCCCTGGTGCAGCCCGAGCCGCTTGCTCTGCCCGGCCTGGACCCGCCGGTAGACGAGCACGGTCGGCGGGCCGCCGTGCGCGTCCGGGACCGGAACCCGGTACACCTTCGGCGGGTGTCCGGTCATGCCGAGCAGGACGGGCAGCACGCGTCCGTCCAGCGGGCCGCCCTCGAAGGGGGTGTCTTCGCTCTTCACCGCACCAGTGTCACAAACGCTGCGGTCGGTCTAAAGCAGTCGCGCCGCGTCACCGAGCACCGGAAGGACGCGCCGGGCCAGCACGCCCACGGCGCCTTCCCTGGGCTCCAGGGCCAGGGCGGCCCGTACCACGGCGGTGGTCTGCGGATCATGCCCGGCGCTCGCCACGAGCACCGCCACGAACTGCTCCACCAGCCAGTCGCGCAACTCGTCGAGCGGTGGCTCCTTGCCCGCGTCGAGCCAGATCAGCGAGGCGCCCTCGACCGCGGTGATCCACATCCGTACGGTCATGCGCAGCCGGGGCCCCGGGTCCTGGACGGCCAGGTGATCGAGGATGTGCTCGGCGGCGGCCCGCCGCACCCCGTCGACTATGGCCGTGGTCCGCGAGGTCTCGACCACGCTGCCGCCCTGCAACAGGGCGCTGAACCCGGCGTCGTGCTGGTCGACGAAGGCGAGATAGCGGTCCAGGGCCCGGGACAGCCGCTGACTGAGCGGACCCTCGGGGGGCTCCGCGAAACAGTGCTCCAACTCCTCCGCGGCGGTCCGCAGGGCGGCCTCGTACAGCTGCTGCTTGCCGCCCGGAAAGTACCGGTACACGAGCGGCCGCGACACCCCCGCCGCCTCCGCCACGTCGTCCAGCGAGACCTCTTCCGGCGCCCGGTGCGCGAAGAGTGACAGGGCCGCCTCGAGGAGCTGCGAGCGCCGCTGCTCGACACTCAGCCGACGGTATGCGGGGGTGGGAGCCTGCGGGGTCATGCTGGGCAGCGTAACCGGGACCACCCGTGGGTGTGCGGTCAGGCGAGCAGCCCCGACGCCCTCCACAGCCGCCGGCCCACACCCCGCAGCACACCGATGTCGTCCAGGAAGTCCGTCAGCCGCTTCGCCCCGGTCTGCATGACCTCGCGCCGGTGCCCGCTGGCCTGCACCTGCGCCACGGCCTCCCGCCGGTCGAGGCCCACGTTCGTGTAGACCTCGGGATTGACGAAGGCGACGGAGAAGACGCGGGCGAACTCGCCCGAGGTGACCCGGGTGAACTCCTGGGACCAGCGAGGAGCGGTCACCATCTGGCGCCGCAGCTCCTCACGGGCGTAGCGCACGTGCCGCGCCTCCTCCACCACATGGATGCGCGTGACCCCCCGTATCAGGGTCTGGACGCGCTCGTCCGGGAAGGTCAGCCGCTGCATCCAGTCGAGGACCTCCTCGCCGAGCAGAGTGGCGGTGAAGGACCCCGGTGTGGTCGAGATGGTCTTGAAGACCCGCCCGAGATGCTGATGCGCGCGGCTCACCGGGTAGTACGGCGTGCCACCCCGGGTGATCAGCCGGGCGAACATCTTCGAGTGCCGGCACTCGTCCTCGATCTCGGTCAGCGCGTACCGCACGTGCGCGCTCGTGCCCGCCTTGTCGTAGATGTGCCGCACCAGCAGTTGCATCAGGATGAGCTCGAACCAGATCCCGAGCGAGGCGAGTGCCGCGGCCTCGTGCTGGGAGAGCAGGATCCGCTGCTCTTCGCTCATCCGCTTCCACAGCGGGGTGTCGTACAGCGACACGAGCTCCGGCGGCCAGAACCATTTGCCCTCCTCGAAGGGCGCGTCCCAGTCCAGCTCCTTGTCGGGGTCGAAGGAGTGCTTGGCGGACGAGTCGAGCAGCCGCTCGGCCACCTGCTCCCGGTCCTTGAGCAGACCGAGCGCGTCGCGCAGCACATCCGCCTCCGTCGCCGTCGTCATCGCTGTCCCCATCCGAATCCGAGTCGTACCGGATGCCTGTCGGGCTGCCGGTGCCGGGTTACCGGCGGTCACGTCTTATGAGACAGCCTGTCAGCAAGCTGGTCAATCCCTCCCGCGCCACTTGTTGACGACGCGTCTACCCCATGTGAGCGTGGAACGTATGCCGACGCATGAGCTGTACGCCAAGGATCCGGGAGCTCCCCTCTGGCAGATACCGGCCTCGGGAGCGGCACGCTTCAACTGGGAGGCCATGTTTGTTGGGCAGAAGAACGGCTCCGGTCGCGAACGCCTCCTCGCCCTGTACCAGAAGGGCAAGGACAAGCAGTGGGACGGCCAGAAGCGCATCGACTGGGACCTGGAGGTGGACCCGTACGATCCGCTCGGCACCCCCGAGGAGGCGATGACCCTGTACGGGACGCCGTACTGGGCGAAGATGACCGACCGGGACAAGGGGGAGCTGCGTCGGCATTTCGCCTCCTGGCAGTTCAGCCAGATCTTGCGAGGAACCCATCGCATTCCGTGGCGGTGACGCGGAGCGTCGCAGCAGCTTCTTCTTCGGGTGAGGAGCGTCCGTATCGCTGTCCGGCGGAGCCGGAGAAGGAGCAGGAGGCGTACGTGTGTGCGACCGGTCGCTTGATCGTGTTGGGCATGTGCGCGGTGGGGCGGGTTGTATGCCCAGAGGGTTAGGGTCGGCGTCAATGAAGCTGGTGGTGCGGGTCAAGCTGCTGCCGACGCCCGTGCAGGCGGCGGCACTTGAGGCGACGCTGACCGCCTGCAACGAGGCCGCCACCTGGGCCGCGTCCGTCGCCTTCGAGGAGGGGGCGCGCCAGAACCTGGCCCTGCGAAAGCTGGCCTACCAGGACATCAAGACCCGGTGGGGGCTGGGGGCGCAGGCCGCCCAGCACGCGATCAAGAAGACCTGCGACGCCTACACCACCCTGAGGGCCAATCTGCGGGCCGGCCGGTACGGCAAGCCGGGATCGAAACGCCACACCCGCGCCTCGGGCAAGCCGGTTGCCTTTCGCCCGGAGGCCGCCCAGCCCTACGACGACCGGATGCTGTCCTGGCAGCACGAGGCTCGCACCCTGTCGATCTGGACCACGGCGGGCCGGATGAAAAACGTCGCCTTCACCGGACAGGCCGAACAGCTGGAGGTCCTGGCCCGGCACCGCCAGGGCGAGTCCGA
>NZ_JBEZLR010000085.1:0-42325 GCF_040652275.1 Streptomyces sp. NPDC048275 | reverse complement strand
TCCTCCGCCTTGCAGCTGCACGCACCAAGCCCCGCTCACCGGCACCTACGAGGTGCCGGTGCTTCCCTGCAACCTGATCCGCCGGACAGGCCCTAAGGGGCGCCCCCGGCGCGGCCCTCGTCGCGACCCCCGTCCCGACCCCCGTCCCGACCCCCGTCCCGACCCTCGTCGTGGCGCTCGCCGTGCCACGAGTGCCACAGCGCCGCATAGGAGCCGTCGGCCGCCACCAGGGCGTCGTGGGTGCCGAGTTCGGTCAGCAGGCCGTCCTCCATCACGGCCACCCGGTCCGCGTCGTGGGCGGTGTGCAGACGGTGCGCGATGGCGATGACCGTGCGTCCTTCCAGTACGGCGGCGAGCGCGCGCTCGGTGTGGCGTGCGGTCGTCGGGTCGAGCAGCGCCGTTGCCTCGTCCAGGATGAGCGTGTGCGGGTCGGCCAGAACGACCCGGGCCAGGGCCAGTTGCTGGGCCCGCGAGCCGTCCGCGCGGTGGCCGGGGCCCAGCTCGGTGTCCAGGCCTGCGGGCAGCTCCCGCACCCAGTCGTCGGCGCCGACCGCGGCGAGCGCCGACCACAACGCGGCGTCACCGGCGGCCGGTTCGGCGATCAGCAGGTTGTCGCGGACGGTGCCGAGGAACACGTGGTGCTCCTGGGTGACAAGGACGACCTGCCGCCGCAGCTGCTCGGGATCGAGGTCGGCGATCGGCACCCGCCCGACCGTCACCTTGCCCGAGCGCGGCGCGTCGATGCCCGCGAGGAGTCTGCTCAAGGTGGTCTTCCCGGCGCCGGAGGGACCCACGACGGCCAGCCGCTCCCCGGGCCGCACGACCAGGTCGACGCCGCGCAGCACCTCGCCCCCGCGGTCGTAGGAATAGCGGACGTCGGTCACGTCGATCCGGTCGTCCACGGGGGAGGGGGAGCCGGACCCGGTCGCCCGCGGTGCCCGGCCCAGTCCCTCCACGCGGGCGAAGGAGGCGCCGCTGCTCTGCAACTGCTCGATCTGGACCAGGATCTGGTCGAGCGGTTCGCCGAGCTGGCGCAGATACAGGGCGGCGGCGATCACCGCACCCAGGCTCATCGCCCCGTGCGCGTGCAGGGCGCCGCCCAGCAGCAGGACGCCGGCCACGGGGACGGCGTACGACACCTCCACGATCGGGAAGAACACGGTGCGCAGGTACAGGGTGTGAAGACGGGTCCGGCGAGATGTCTCCAGGGCGCTCCGGCTGGCGGTGACGCGGCGCCGTTGCAGTCCGAAGGCCTCGACCGTGCGGGCGCCGGAGGCGGTGGCGGCGAGGATCTCGGCGACCTCCGAGGTGGCCGCGCCCTCGGCGAGATAGGCGGCGCGCGCCCGGCGCAGATACCAGCTCGTGGCGAACCAGATGCCGGCCAGGCCGAGCACCCCGCAACCGCCGAGCAGCGGACTGAGGACGAAGACCGCGCCCAGGATGAACAGCGCCTGCACCGAGGAGATGAGCAACTTGGGCCCGGCGTCGCGCAGGGTGGTGCCCACCAGGGCGACATCGGCGGTGCCCCGGGCCGTCAGGTCGCCCGAGCCGGCCCGCTCCACCACCGAGGCGGGCAGCGAGAGCGCCCGCTCGACGAACTCCTCCCGCACCCGCGCCAGCGTCCGCTCCCCGAAGCGGTGCCCCACATACCGCGCGGTGCGCGCCAGCAGCAGCTGCGCCAGCGCGCACACCAGGATGACGAGGGCCGGGCGGTCCACCACCTCCACACCGCCGCCCGCCCGGACGTCGTCGATGATCCGGCCGAGCAGCCACGGTCCGACCAGACCGGCAGCGGCAGCCAGCGCGTTCAGCGCGAGCACGGCGCCGAACGCGCGTCCGTCCGCGCGGATCAGCCGCAGCGCGGCCCGCCGCACCTCGGCCCGTTCGGCGACGGGCAGGTGCGCGCTCATCGGACCGACTCCCGCGAGTCGAGGACGCCCGCGCCCGAGCCGACGGCATCCGCGCCCGAACCGGCCGCATCCGCATCCGCATCCGCGTCCGAGCCCGCATCCGCGTCCGCGTCCGCGTCGCGGGCCACCAGCGCGCGGTATCCCGTCTCATCGTCGAGGAGTTCGCGGTGGCCGCCGCTCGCCGCGACCTGCCCGTCGACCAGGTAGTACACGGTGTCCACCTGGTCGAGCAGCAGTGGCGAGGTGGTGGTGACGACGGTCGTACGGCCGGATCGCGCGGCGCGCAGCCGGGCCGCGACGGTGGCCTCGGTGTGGGCGTCGAGCGCCGAGGTGGGCTCGACCGCGAGCAGTACTTCGGGGTCGGCGAGCAGCGCCCGCACCAGCCGGACGCGCTGCCGTTGGCCGCCGGAGAGGCTGCGGCCCTGCGCGTCGAGGGTCGAGTCGAGCCCGTCCGGCAGTCCGAGGACGATGTCGTCGGCCACCGCGGTGTGGACGGCCCGGGTGATGGCTTCGTCGTCGTGGTCCCGGCGGCCGGAGACCAGATCGCGCAGTGTGCCCGCGAACAGGTCGGCCTCGTTGTCCGCGACCAGGATCCGGCAGCGGACCTGTGTGAGGTCGATCGTGTCGAGGCGTAAGCCGCCCCAGGTCGCCGCCGACTCCGTGTACCGGCCGAGCCGGTCGACGACGGTCGCCGAGTCCGCCGGGCGGGCGCCGACCAGCGCGGTCAGCTTCCCGGGCGCCACGTCGACGCCGGACTCCGGGTCGCGCAGTACGGACGGGGACGGCGGAGCGTCCGCGGCGGAGCTGTCGGAGGCCATCGGCTCCAGGGACAGAAAACGTACGACGCGACGGGCGGACACCAGACCCCGGCTGAGCTGGTAGCCGCACTCGACGAAGAAGGCCACCGGCATCACCATGGCCGCCACATAGCCGTACACGGACACCAACTCACCGACAGAGATGGACCCTTGAGCGGCCAGCCGGGCCGCGAGCCAGGTCACGACGGAGAGGAACAGGGTCGGCAGCCCGATCGCGAGCGCCTGAACCCAGCTGGTCACCGCCCCGACCCGGTAGCCCTGCGCCCGCAGCTCCTGCGAGTCGCGGCGGAAGGTGTCGGCGTACAGCCCCTTGCCGCCCAGGCCGTTGAGGACGCGCAGGCCGCCCGCGAGGTCGCTGATCCGCGCGGTCAGTACGGCCTGCCGCTCGCGGTATCCCGTCTCCGTGCCCTGCAGCCGCCCCAGCAGCGGCCCCACGACCAGGGCGATCAGCGGCAGCCCGAGCAGCACCACCACGGCCAGCGGCAGCGAGACCGAAAGGAGCAGTACGGCGACGACTCCGTAGGCGATCACCGCGCCGAAGCCCGGGCCGACGACCGTCAGCGACTGGCTGATCGTCTGGACGTCGCCGACGCCGATCGTGACGACCTCCCCGGCCTCGACCTGGCGCGACAGCGTGGCCCCCAGCCGGGTGGCCTGCCCGACCACGACCTTGACCGTGCGAAAGTTGGCGTCCATCCGCAGCCGGGTCATCGTGCGGTGCCGCATGATGCTCACCCAGGCGTTGAACGCCCCGAGGCCCAGCAGGGCGGCGGTCCAGCCGGCCAGCGCGGCCTGGTCACCGGGCTCCAGGCCGTCGTCGATCGCGCGGGCGAGCAGATACGGCGCGACCGCCATCAGGACCATCCAGACGGTGCCGAGCAGCGCCCCGGCGGCGGCCCGCCCCGGCTGTCTGCGGATCAGCCACCACAGGTACCGGCCGCCGCCGCGACAGTCGGGCGTGCCCGGATCCTCGTACGCGTCGATCATCCGTCCCTCTTCTTCCTTCGGACCCCGCTATACGAGGCTGTCCCTCCAGGCTTGATGCAGATCCGCGAACCTGCCGGTGGAGGCGACGAGTTCGGCCGGGCTGCCGTCCTCGACGACGCGCCCGTCCTCCATCACCAGCACCCGGTCGGCGATCTCCACCGTGGACAGGCGGTGCGCGATGACCACCGCCGTCCGGCCGCGCAGGACGGTCGCCATGGCGCGCTGCACGGCCCGCTCCCCGGGGATGTCCAGCGAACTGGTCGCCTCGTCGAGGATGAGGACGGCCGGGTCGGCCAGCAACGCCCGTGCGAAGGCGACGAGTTGGCGCTGTCCGGCCGAGATGCGTCCGCCGCGCTTGCGTACGTCCGTGTCGTAGCCCTCGGGCAGCGAGCTGATGAAGTCGTGGGCGCCGATCGCCTTCGCCGCCTGTTCGATCTGTTCACGGGTCGCGTCCGAACGGCCGATGGCGATGTTCTCGGCGACCGTGCCGGAGAACAGGAATGCCTCCTGGGTCACCATCACCACCCCGCGCCGCAGCTCGGGCACCGAGAGCTCGCGCAGATCGACGCCGTCGAGCAGGACCCGGCCGTCGGAGGGGTCGTAGAAGCGGGCCAGGAGCTTGGCGAGTGTCGACTTGCCCGCGCCCGTCGAGCCGACGACGGCCACCGTCTGCCCCGCGGGGAGCGTGAGCGAGAAGGTGGGCAGGACCTCGCCGCCGGTGCGGTAGGCGAAGCGGACGTCGTCGAAGACGACCTCGCGGCCCGGGTGTTCGGTCTTGAGGGAGGGCAACTGCCGCGGGACGGCCGGCTCCGGTACGGACGGTGTCTGGGCCAGCAGGCCCGCGATCTTCTCCAGCGAGGCGGCCGCGGACTGGTACGAGTTGAGAAACATGCCCAGGCGGTCGATGGGGTCGTACAGGCGGCGCAGATACAGGACCGCTGCGGCCAGCACCCCCAGCGCCAGCGAGTCGGAGGCCACCCGGTACGCGCCCCACAGCACGATCGCCGAGACCGCCGCGTTGGCGACCAGGCGGGAACCGACGACATAGCGGGCCATCTCCAAAAGGGCGTCGCCGTTCATCCGTTCGTGGCGTTTGTTCAGTACCCGGAACTCGGCGTCGTTGGCTTCCTCGCGGCGGAACGCGCGCACCGGCCGGATGCCGTTCATCGTCTCCGCGAACTTCACGATGACGGCGGCGATCGCGGTCGAGCGCGCCTGGTAGATGCGGCCCGCGCGGCGTCGATAGAGACGTACGAGGAGGTAGAGCGGTACGAAGGAGGCCACCGCGACCGCGCCGAGGCCCAGGTCCAGCCAGAGCAGCATCGCCGAGATGTAGACGAAGGACAGGATCACCGTGACGAGTTCCTGGAGGCCCTCGCTGAGCAGTTCGCGCAGCGACTCGACGTCCGTGGTGGAGCGGGAGATCAGCCGGCCCGAGGTGTAGCGCTCATGGAAGTCGATGCTGAGCGCCTGCGCATGGCGGAAGATCCGGCCGCGCAGGTCGAGCAGCACGTCCTGGTTGACACGGGCGGACGCGCCGATGAAGGCGTACTGGAGTCCGCCGGCGGCGAGCGAGCACGCCAGGTAGCCGACCGCCACCGCGATCAGCGGCCCGTGGTCGTCGTGCCGGAACGCCGGTACGGCGCGGTCGATGGCGTACGCGACGAGCAGCGGGCCGGCCTGGACCGCCGCCTGCTGGAGCAGCAGCAGAACGGTCGTCAGGGCCACCCGGGCCCGGAGCGGGGCGAGCAGCGAGCGCAGCAGCGTGGCCGTGGCGCCCGGGGGAGTGGGCAGGGCGTCGCGGTCGAAGGGGTCCCGGTAGCCCGCCGAGGACCGCTGCGCCGGATCGCCCTGGTCACGGCCCTTGGTGCGGCCTTTGTCGCGGCCCCTGTCCGGTTCCTTGCTCGGCGAGGTCGTCGTGGGCGCCGTCATCGGTCGTCCTCCTCGTCGCCCGACATCAGATGGGCGTACTCGGTGTTCGTGCGCAGCAGTTCCTGGTGGGTGCCGACCGCGGCGATGCGGCCGCCGGAGAGCAGGGCCACACGGTCGGCGAGCAGGACCGTGGACGGGCGGTGCGCCACGATCAGGGCGGTCGTCCGATCCAGTACGCGGCGCAGGGCGGCCTCGACCGCGGCTTCCGTGTGGACGTCCAGGGCCGACAAGGGGTCGTCGAGAACGAGGAACCGGGGCCGGCCGACCACCGCTCGCGCGAGGGCGAGGCGCTGCCGCTGTCCGCCGGACAGGCTCAGGCCCTGCTCGCCGACCTGCGTCGCCGTCCCCTGGGGGAGCGCGTGCGCGAAGTCGGCCTGCGCGACGGCGAGGGCGCGGTCCAGCTCCGCTGCCCCCGCGGTGTCCGCGGCACCCATGAGGACGTTCTCCCCGACACTGGCCGAGAACAGGGTGGGTTCTTCGAAGGCCACGGCCACGCGCGCGCGAAGCTCCTCACGCGGCATCGCCGTGATGTCCTCGCCGTCCAGCGTGATCCGGCCGGACGTCACCTCGTGCAGACGCGGGACGAGGGCGGTGAGAGTGGTTTTCCCGGTGCCGGTCGCACCGACCAGGGCCATCGACTCACCGGAGCGGATGTGGAGGTCGATGCGGTCCAGGACGGGCGGTGCGTCCGCGGGGGCGTCGGGGTAGCGGAACCGGACGCCGTGGAACCGGAGTCCGCCGTCGCGCGTGTGGGCGGTGCCCGTGGAGGTGCCGGAGGATTCCGGTTCCTCGTCCATCACCTCGAAGTACCGCGCCGTCGCCGTCGCCGCCTCCTGGCTCATCGCGAGGAGGAAGCCGATCGAGTCGACGGGCCAGCGCAGGGCGAGGGCCGTGGACAGGAAGGCGACGAGAGTGCCCGCGGAGAGGTGGCCGTCGGCGACCTGGACGGTGCCGAGGACCAGGGCGGCGCCGATGGCGAGCTCGGGGAGGGTGACGATGACGGCCCAGATGGAGGCGAGGAGGCGGGCCTTGGCCAACTCCGTGCCGCGCAGGGTGCGGGACAGCTCGCGGAAGGCGCGGGTCTGGCTGCGGTGGCGCCCGAAGCCCTTGATGATGCGGATGCCGAGCACGCTCTCCTCGACGACCGTCGTCAGGTCGCCCACCTGGTCCTGGGCCCGCCGCGCCACCAGCGAGTAGCGCCGCTCGAAGAGCCAGCAGACGATCACCACAGGCAGGGCGGGAGCCAGCAGCACCAGCCCGAGCGTCCAGTCCTGGGCCAGCATGATCATGACGCCCACGAGAATCGTCACGCTGTTGACCAGCAGGAACGTCAGCGGAAACGCGAGGAACTGGCGCAACAGCATCAGGTCCGTGGTGCCCCGGGACAGCAACTGACCCGACGCCCAGCGGTCGTGGAAGGAGACCGGGAGCCGTTGCAGATGCCGGTACAGATCAGCTCGCATCCCGGCCTCGACCCCCGCCAGCGGGCGCGCCACCAGCCACCGCCGCAGCCCGAACAGCAGGGCCTCGGCGAACCCG
Organism: Streptomyces sp. NPDC048275; assembly: GCF_040652275.1. Classification (NCBI taxonomy): domain Bacteria; kingdom Bacillati; phylum Actinomycetota; class Actinomycetes; order Kitasatosporales; family Streptomycetaceae; genus Streptomyces; species Streptomyces sp. NPDC048275. The sequence goes on along the minus strand of NZ_JBEZLR010000085.1, from coordinate 35,139 downwards.
AGCAGCAGCAGATACAGCGCGCCGAGCCAGATGCCCGCCGTGTCGTGGTCGGCCACCGGACCGTCCACCATCCACTTCAGGACGAGCGGGATCACCAGCCCCGTACAGGACGCGACGACCGCGACGAGGGCCGCGCCGAACAGCCGCGTCCGCACCGGTCGCACGTACGGCCACAGGCGCAGCAGACTGCGCACGGTCGAAGGGGAAGGGTGGTCGGCGGTCGTGGCATCTGGAGTGGACATCAGTGGCGAGCCTACGGTTCGTCACTGACAGCGCCCACCGAGTTTTGGCCGGACCTGAATCGTTCCAGCCGGGAGGGTCCGGCTACGCCGCCGGATACGGCAGCAGTTCCGTCGCGGTCCTCTCCCACGCCGCCTTGAGCTCCGCGAGCAGTTCCGGCCGGTCGGTCGCGAGGTCGGCCTGCTCGCGGGTGTCCTCGGCGAGGTGGTAGAGGTGGTCCTTGCCCGCGGCGTCCCGGTAGTACTTCCAGTCGCCGCGCCGCAGCGCCCGGTTGGCCCGGACTCGCCAGAACAGGTCGCGCTCCGGGACGACTTCACCCCGCAGCAGATAGCCCACGAGGCTCGTGCCGTCCAGGGGATACGCCGGGTCGGGCTCGGCGCCGCCCAACTCCAGTAGCGTGGCCGTCCAGTCGGGGGAGAAGTTCGGCTCGTGGCTGACCTGGTTGCCGTCGATCCGGTCCGGCCAGCGGACGATCGCCGGCACCCGGATGCCGCCTTCCAGCAGCACGAACTTCTGTCCACTGAGGGGCCAGTTGTAGGAGTAGCGCTCCCCGCCGTTGTCACTGGCGAACAGCACGAGCGTGTTCTCCTCCTGCCCCGAGCGGCGCAACGCGGCCAGGACCTCGCCCACGGCCGCGTCGAGGCTCTGCACCATCTGCGTGTACTTCTCGACCGAGCCGCCGTCGTAGTGGTTGAGCGCGCTGCTGATCTCCGCCTGGCTCTTCGCGGCCCGGATCTTCGCCGCGATCTCGGCGCCCGTCTCGGCGTCGTCCTCCGCGAGCCAGGGCCAGTGCGGGGTGGTGAAGTTGAGGTTCAGCAGCCACGGCTTGCGGTGTTCGCGGCCGACGTACTCCACTGCCCGCTCGGTCAGGACCTCGGTGTAGTAGCGCAGGTCCTGGTAGGTCGCGTCCCCCTCGTAGAGGTCGTAGTCGCCGAGCTGGCCGAGCTTGGAGAAATACTCCAGAACGCCCCCGTGGTTGCCGAAGAACTCGTCCCAGCCCGACTTGGTGGGGCTGTAGTCGGGCAGCCAGCCGCAGTGCCACTTGCCGATCAGCGCGGTGTCGTAGCCCGCCTTCTTCAGCAGGGAGGCGAGGGTGGGGTGGCCCGGGACAAGACCCTGCGTTCTGTTGGCGATCGGCTCGGCGAGCCCGCCGGGAGTACGGCCCGGATAGCGCCCGGTGTAGAGGCTGAACCGGGTCGGCGAGCAGGTGGCCGAGCCGGAGTAGGCGTCGGTGAAGCGCACGCCCTGGCGGGCGAGCCGGTCCAGGTGGGGTGATTTGATGTGCGGCGCCCCGTACGAGGAGAGGTCGGCCCAGCCGAGGTCGTCGGCGAGGATGACCAGGAGGTTGGGGCGCTTGCCGGAAACGGCGGGACGGGCCTTGAAGGGCCTTTCGGCGGGAGCCGCCTCGGCGGTGGTGGCCGTACTGGCGACGGCGGTCACGGCACCGCCGCCGACCAGACCGGCGAACGCGCGACGGGACATGTCGGGCATGCGTGATCCTCGGGGAGAGGGCGTCCGGCTACGGGACGCAAAAAAATAGGGAGAGGGGGAGGAACTGCGGGGTCAGTGACAGATGGCGCTGGACTGCCGGCACAGATCGACGTGGCGCCGCTCCACGAGCGCGACGTACGCGCACGGGTGATCAGCGGAAGGCCTCATGGTGTGCGACGTTGCCAGCGGGACGGCGGGGACGTCAAGAAGGCGTCCATACGCTGGACCATGCAGCTCGGGCCGGCACCACTCAGCCCGTCCGGCGTTCGAGGACGAGCTCTTCGGGCGATACGGGGGTCTGGGGCGCCCCCCAGGGATGGGACGGGCCGGGTAGGGGCGGCGGGGGCGAACCGCGTTCATCAGCGGCTGCGCCGCATGCTCACCCCACCACCCGCAGCAACAACACCGCCCGAGCCGGCACCGTGACCGTCCCCCCCGCCCGATGCTCCACCCCGGGCGCCTCCGCCTGCTCCTCCATCGACGTGTCGACCACGACCTCGTACCGCGAAGCCCACGGCGGCCCCGGCAGGACAAAACTCACCGGCCGGTCCCCGGCGTGCAACACCGCGAGGAAGCTGTCGTCGACGACCGTCCCCCCGCGCGCGTCCCGCCCGGGAATGTCCCGCCCGGACAGGTACATCCCCAGCGTCCCGGCCGGCGCGTACCAGTCCCGTTCCGTCATCTCCGTGCCCCGGGGCGTGAACCACGCCAGATCCCGCAGCCCGTCCACGGAGTGCGCCCGCCCGGAGAAGAACGCCCGCCGCCGCAGCACGGGATGCTCGTGCCGCAGCGCGATCAGCCGCGAGGTCAGATCGAACAACGCCCGCCAGCCCGGATCCTCCAGCAGGCTCCAGTCGACCCAACTGATCTCGTTGTCCTGGCAGTACGCGTTGTTGCTGCCCCGCTGCGTCCGCCCGAACTCGTCCCCGGCGACCAGCATCGGCACGCCCGTCGACAGCAGCAGAGTCGTCAGCAGGTTCCTCAACTGGCGCCGCCGCAGGGCTCGTACGCGCTCCTCGCCCGTCTCCCCCTCCGCCCCGCAGTTCCACGACCGGTTGTCGTCGGTCCCGTCGCGATTGCCCTCCCCGTTGGCCTCGTTGTGCTTGCGCTCGTACGACACGAGGTCCCGGAGGGTGAAGCCGTCGTGGGCGGTCACGAAGTTCACGGACGCGTACGGCCGACGCCCGCCCCAGGCGTACAGATCACTCGATCCCGAGAGCCGGTATCCCAGATCCCGTACGTCCGGCAGCGCGCCGCGCCAGAAGTCCCGCACGGCGTTGCGGTAGCGGTCGTTCCACTCCGTCCACAGCGGCGGGAAGGCCCCGACCTGATATCCGCCCGACCCCACGTCCCAGGGCTCCGCGATCAGTTTCACCCGCCGCAGTACCGGGTCCTGGGCGATGACGGCCAGGAACGGCGACAGCATGTCGACGTCGTGCAGGGAGCGGGCCAGTGCCGAGGCCAGGTCGAAGCGGAAGCCGTCCACCCCCATCTCCGTCACCCAGTACCGCAGTGAATCCGTGATCAGCCGCAGGACGTGCGGCTGTACCACGTGCAGCGTGTTCCCGCACCCCGTGTAGTCCGCGTACCGGCGGGCGTCCGACTGGAGCCGGTAGTACCCCCGGTTGTCGATGCCGCGCAGCGACAGCATCGGGCCCAGCTCGCCCGCCTCCGCCGTGTGGTTGTAGACCACGTCGAGGATCACCTCGATGCCGGCGGCGTGCAGCGCCCGTACCATCCGCTTGAACTCGCCTACCTGCTGTCCGGTCGTCCCGGCGGCGGCGTAGGCGGCGTGTGGCGCGAAGTAACCGATCGAGTTGTAGCCCCAGTAGTTCTTCATGCCGCGTCGCAGCAGATGGTCCTCGTGTGCGAACTGGTGCACGGGAAGCAGCTCCACCGCTGTCACGCCCAGCCCGACCAGGTGTTCGATCGCGGCCGGGTGCGCCAATCCGGCGTACGTGCCTCGCAGTTCCTCGGGGATCCCCGGGTGCAGGCGGGTGAACCCCCGGACATGCAGCTCGTAGATCACCGAGTCCGCCCACGGGGTCTTCGGGCGGTGGTCGTCCGCCCAGTCGTCGTCATCGTGGACGACGACGCCCTTGGGGACGTACGGCGCCGAGTCCCGGTCGTCCCGCACGGTGTCCGCGACCTGCTGCTGGGGCCAGTCGCGCACATGTCCGTACACCTCGGGCGGCAGGCTGAAGTCCCCGTCCACGGCACGCGCGTACGGGTCGAGGAGCAGCTTCGCCGGGTTCCAGCGGGCGCCGGTCCACGGGTCCCAGCGGCCGTGCACCCGGTAGCCGTAGCGGCGGCCCGGCAGTACGCCGGGGAGGAAGCCGTGCCAGATCTCGTGGGTCAGCTCGGTGAGCGGGGCGCGTACCTCGACGCCGTCCTCGTCGAAGAGGCACAGCTCGACGGCCTCCGCCCCGCCCGCCCACAGTGCGAAGTTGGTGCCCGCGACGCCGTCGGGACCGACGCGAAAACGCGCCCCGAGCGGGGTCGGAGCTCCGGGCCACACGGGCACGGCGGGCGCCGGACGCCGCGCGCCGTTCACTAGGGGAGCGGGCAGCCCGCCGTCCGGGGCGAGCCCCTTCGACACTGCCTCCTGCTCGGCTGCGCTCGACACCTGTCAGCCTCCCGCGGCTCGGTCGACGACCCGAAAAGGAGCGTGCGGCGTCCCATGCCCCTCTTTTGGGCCCGTTCGCCTCCGTGGCTCTCCAGCCGGTGTCGAGAGGCCGACCGTGCTCAGCCCTTCGGGCCTCCGCGCGCTCGCCTTCTCGACACCGGCACGCCCCTGCGGCTCACGGGCGCGGCTCCCCATTCGCGTCGTCCTCCCCACTGTTCTGCCCACACCTTGGCTCGCACTCACGTTTCCCCGGAGGTGCACAGTCGTTGGGCCCCTCGTAGGGCATCTCCCGGGGGGCAACCCCCGGACCCCCGGCCGGAAAGAAACCGGAAGGCCACCGGCAAGACACCGGAAAGACAGAGGTTCGCGTGAAGCCGACGACATTGGGACACCGACCCCGGCGCGCAGGGGTCGCGCTGGCCGCCGTACTGACATGGGCCGCCCTGCTGGCCTCTGCCGCCGGCTGCACCTCCGACGGGCTGGACGACGTGCTCGGCAAACCCCCCGCCGCCGAGGACGTCATCCGGGTGTCTCCCGACGACAACAGCAAGGGCGTACGCCCCGACCAGGCGGTCCGGGTGCGGGTGCCCAGCGGACGGCTGGAGTCCGTTCGGGTCGTCAAGGACTTGGACGCGCAGGAGTCCGTCGTGTCCGGGCACCTCTCCGGCGACGGCCTGACCTGGCAGTCCGACGACCCCCGCCTCGCCCTGGCCGCCAAGTACATCGTGGACGTGGTGGCGCTCGACGGGTACGGACGGCGCTCGGCGCGGCACACGACCTTCACCACGTACGTCCCTGAGCAACGGTTCATCGGGTACGTCGTGCCGGAGAACCGCTCCACCGTCGGCACCGGAATGATCGTCTCGCTGGAGTTCAACCGGGAGATCGAGAACCGCGCCGCCGTCGAGCGCGCGATCCAGGTGACGTCCAGCCCCGCGGTGGAGATCCGCCCGCACTGGTTCGGCAAGGGCCGGGTCGACTTCCGGCCGCGGAAGTACTGGAAGCCGGGGACCAAGGTCACGGTCAGGCTGCGGCTGCGGGATGTCGAAGCGGCGAAGGGTGTCTACGGGTTGCAGGACAAGACCTTGTCCTTCACCGTCGGCCGCAGCCAGGTCTCGCTGGTCGACGCCGCCACGCACACCATGGAGGTACGACGCGACGGCGCCCTTCTCGACACCGTGCCGATCACCGCGGGCGCCCCCAAGACCACCACGTACAACGGGAAGATGGTCGTCACCGAGATGCTCGAGCTGACCCGGATGAACGGCGCCACGGTCGGCTTCAAGAAGCCCAACGGCAAGAGCGAGTACGACATCCCGGACGTCCCGCACGCGATGCGCCTCACCAAGTCCGGGACCTTCCTGCACGGCAGCTACTGGGCGCCCGGCGCCTTCGGCAACCGCAACATCAGCCATGGCTGCGTGGGCCTGATGGACGTGAAGGGCGGCAGCTCCGACACCCCCGCGGGCTGGTTCTTCGACCGCAGTCTCATCGGTGACGTCGTCGAGGTCGTCAACAGCATGGACAAGCAGGTCGCTCCCGACAACGGGCTCGGAGGATGGAACATGGACTGGACGCAGTGGAAAGCGGGTGGCGCGGCGAACTAGCCCGGCAAAGCACGGAGGTGGCCCGCCCCCCACATGGCTGAAGTTGGGACTGAACGGTGACAATCCCGGGGAGTCATCGCTCCTGACCATGTGATTAATTGACGCGATACGCGCGTCGGACGCGCAGGGGTGCGGGCCTGATCAGGCCGTGCGAGGGGAGAACAGACTTGAACGGGCGACCGATATCGGGGGCGTCGGTTGGCGCGCGGACACACGGCGGCGGAAGCAGCAAGGGGATCCTGGCAGTGCTGCTGGGTGTGCTGCTGCTCGCCGTGACCGCGTGCGGCGGGGGAGGGGACTCAGACTCGGGGGACGGCAAGGGCAAGAGCGGCGGCGACTCCACCAAGGCGGACACCAAGGTCTCGCAGGCCGTGGTGACCATAGCTCCGAAGGACGGCACCGACGGAGTGGCCACCAGCGGGGCCCTCAAGGTGACCGCGGCCAAGGGGAAGCTGACCGAGGTCAAGGTCGAGGACGCCAAGGGCAACGCGGTCGACGGCGAGATAACCGGCGGGGGCGCCACCTGGACGCCCTCGACCCACCTCGCCTCCGCGACCAAGTACAAGGTCCACGCGGTGGCCAAGGACTCCGACGGCCGTACGGCGGCCGAGGAGTCGGCGTTCACCACGCTGACCCCGAAGAACACCTTCGTCGGCATGTTCACGCCCGAGGACGGTTCCAAGGTCGGCGTCGGAATGCCCTTCTCGATCAACTTCACGCGGGGCATCACGCATCCCGAGGACGTCGAGAAGGCGATCAAGATCAAGACCGAGCCCGTGGTCGACGTCGAGGGCCACTGGTTCGGCAACGACCGCCTCGACTTCCGTCCTGAGGAGTACTGGAAGGCCGGTACGAAGGTGACGGTGGAGCTCAACCTCGACGGTGTCGAGGGACGGCCCGGTGTCTACGGCAACCAGGCCAAGACCGTGTCCTTCACGATCGGCCGCAGTCAGGTCTCGACCGTCGACGTCAAGACCAAGACGATGACGGTCAAGCGCGACGGCAAGACCATCAAGACCATCCCGGTGACCACCGGCAAGCCCGGCTACGACACCTGGAACGGCCGGATGGTCATCACCGATCGCCTCGAAGTGACCCGTATGAACGGTGAGACGGTCGGCTACGCCGGCGAGTACGACATCAAGGACGTGCCGCACGCCCAGCGCCTGACCACCTCGGGAACCTTCATCCACGGCAACTACTGGGGCGGCGACGCCTTCGGCAACTACAACGCCAGCCACGGCTGCATCGGCCTGAAGGACGTCCGCGGCGGCTACGACGGCAAGGTGGCCGCGGCCTGGTTCTTCAACCAGTCGATGGCCGGTGACGTGGTGGTCGTGAAGAACTCCAACGACAGGGTCGTCGACCCGGACAACGGGCTCAACGGCTGGAACATGTCCTGGGAGAAGTGGAAGGCGTAAGCGGTCCGAGCGTACGGGCCCGGTGTGTTGTGACTGAGCACACCGGGCCCGTTGTCGTTAACGCCGACTAACCTGCTCCCATGACTGTGCATCTCGAAGTGGCTGAAGGCGTCGGCACCATCCGTCTCGACCGCCCTCCCATGAACGCGCTGGACATCGCCACACAGAACCGGCTCAAGGAACTCGCCGAGGAGGCCACCCGGCGCGAGGACGTGCGCGCGGTGGTGCTGTACGGCGGGGAGAAGGTGTTCGCGGCGGGCGCGGACATCAAGGAGATGCAGGCCATGGACCACGCGGCGATGGTCGTACGGTCCCGGGCGCTGCAGGACTCCTTCACCGCCGTGGCCCGCATCCCCAAGCCGGTCGTCGCCGCCGTCACCGGATACGCGCTGGGCGGGGGCTGCGAGTTGACGCTGTGCGCCGACTTCCGCATCGCCGCCGAGAACGCGAAGCTGGGCCAGCCGGAGATCCTGCTCGGGCTGATTCCCGGCGCCGGCGGCACCCAGCGTCTCTCCCGCCTCATCGGCCCCTCCAAGGCCAAGGACCTCATCTTCACGGGCCGGATGGTGAAGGCCGACGAGGCGCTGTCCCTCGGGTTGGTGGACCGCGTCGTCCCGGCCGACGAGGTGTACGCCGAGGCGCACGCCTGGGCGGCCAGGCTCGCGCAGGGACCCGCGATCGCGCTGCGTGCCGCCAAGGAGTCGATCGACACGGGCCTGGAGACCGACCTCGAGACGGGCCTGGCGGTGGAACGGAACTGGTTCGCGGGCCTGTTCGCCACCGAGGACCGCGAGCGCGGGATGCGGAGCTTTGTGGAGGAGGGGCCGGGGAAGGCCAAGTTCCTCTGACGGAACCGGAGCCGGTGGCATAGCTCGGTCGGTGCTGCGAAACTCACTCTTCAAGTTCCGCTGATCCACTTGCAGTTGACGCGATGTCTTACCCCGCATCCCCCGAAGGGCTTGTTTATGCGAGCCTTAAGGCAACCTTAAGGCTGCCTTGTCGGGGGTGGGTGGCGATTGCCCCCAAGTGGTGAGTTGTGGCAGGTCAGATGGCCTGTATGCGGCCCCGAACTGCCGGTGGCATATGCCGATCAAATGGCGCGGAATGGGAGGTTCCGGGGGGCGTATTCCTCCGGAACGCCCCCGAAGGGCGCTCTGGGCGGCCATGATGGGGGCATGGCGGGGCTGGAGGGTATCGAACAGCCGCGGCGGCACGTAAGTGCGACCGCGGCGCGCTGGTCGCCTGCGGTCGAGGACGAACAGGCGCTCAAGGCGCTGGAGTTGTTCGGCAACCCGACGCAGGCGGAGGTACCGCTGCCGTCCCGTCCCGAGTCCGCGGCCACCGCGCGGCGGCTCGCCCAGGTCGTCGTCCTGCGCCACTGGGGACTCTCCCCGAAGATGACCGAGGACGCCGTGTTACTGGTGTCCGAGCTCGTCGGCAATGCCGTACGGCACACGGGTGCCCGCGTCTTCGGGCTCCGGATGCGCCGCCGCCGGGGCTGGATCCGCGTCGAGGTCCGCGACCCCTCCCGCGGGCTTCCCTGTCTGATGCCGGTCCAGGAGATGGACCTGAGCGGGCGGGGCCTCTTCCTCGTCGACAAGCTCTCCGACCGCTGGGGCGTCGACCTTCTGCCGCGCGGCAAGACGACCTGGTTCGAGATGCGCGTCGCCGACCGCTGAACCGCCCGCTCCCCGGAACACGAAACCCCGGCCGCAGTGCGGCCGGGGTCCCCTGAGCGCCGTGGAACGAATTGGGGTGTGAACCACGGCGCCAACGACAACCATGGCCCGGGTCAATGGGTGGAAGTCGCACCGCTGACTATGGCAGACGTCGATCACCGCCCCCAAGTCGGTACCGCCCGCCGCTGAAGAGATCCGCCGCGACCCGCAGCCTCGCCAACCGGGCCAATCGCCAGTTTTCCTCTCAATGCATCCTTAAATGGGGCGGGTGACCACGCCAGCTCGCCCCCCTCAGCCGTCCACCGGCAGAAGCGTCGCGCGTGCGATGCCGGATCGGCGTGCGGTGCCGTCCCGGCGTACGGCGCTGCGTTCGGGTGTCGCGCTCGCCGCCGGGACACTCGCCGCCGGATGTTCCGCGACCGGCGCGCTCACGCACCCGGCCCCGGCCTCCCCAGTCGCCGGCTCACCCGGCGTCGCCCCGCTCGCCGCGCCCGCACCCCGCCTCTTCGCGCGGCAGCCCGCCCAGATCACCCATGGCCCCCGCGACCGTCCCCGGGTCGCCCTCACCTTTCACGGTCAGGGTGCCCCGGCCGTCGCCAGGTCACTGCTGGGGGAGGCCGAGCGGGGCGGGGCCCGGGTCACCGTGCTCGCGGTGGGCAGCTGGCTCGACGAGCACCCGGACGTCGCCCGCCGCATCCTCGACGGTGGCCACGACCTCGGCAACCACACCCTGCGCCACCTCGACATCAACGCGATGTCCGAGGCGGACGCGGACGCGGAGATCCGGGACTGCGCCGAGCGGCTGCGTCGGCTGACCGGGTCCATCGGAACCTGGTTCCGCCCCTCCCGCACCACGCGCGCCTCCCCGCTCGTGAAACGACTGGCCCGCCGCGCGGGCTACCCGCACGTCCTGTCGTACGACGTCGACTCGCTCGACTTCACCTCGCCGGGCGCCCCCGCCGTCACCCGCAAGGTCATCGGCGAGATCCGCAACGGATCCGTGGTGAGCCTGCACTTCGGGTACGCGGACACGGTCGCCGCGCTCCCCGCCGTCCTGGAAGAACTCGGCCGCCGCGGTCTGCGCGCGGTCACCACCACGGAGCTGCTGAGCTGATGCACCGCAACCGCAACGTCATGAAGCGCGCCCTGATCGCGGGCGCCGTACTCACCCTCCTCGCGGGCTGCGGCAGCGAGTCCAAGGACCGCGAGAAGGAGGCCTTCGGCACCACCGAAGGAGCCGCCAAGCCGGCCGATTCGGTCAAGCCGGCCGTGTCGGTCAAGCCGAAGCAGCAGGCCGAGCCGAAGCCGCCGCGGGGGCTGCCCGGCATGCCGCCCGTGCTCGACCCGAAGGACGTCTACGCCGCCGACCGCCCGAACCGGCTGTCCCGGGTCGTCAAGGACTTCCCCTCCCGCGTCTACGTCCCCAACACCGAGTCCGACACCGTCTCCGTCATCGACCCGAAGACGTACAAGGTCATCAAGACGATCCCGGTCGGCGCCCAGCCCCAACACGTCGTCCCCTCCTGGGACATGAAGACGCTCTGGGTCAACAACAACAAGGGCAACACCCTCACCCCCATCGATCCGAGGACCGGCAGGGCGGGCAGGCCCGTCGGCGTGCACGACCCGTACAACCTGTACTTCACGCCCAACGGCAAGTACGCGATCGTCATGGCCTCCCGCGACCGCGAACTGGTCTTCCGGGACGCGCACACCATGAAGCGCGTCAAGACCGTGCCCGTCAGCTGCTACGGCGTCAACCACGCGGACTTCTCCCTCGACGGCCGCTACTTCATCGTGTCGTGCGAGTTCAGCGGGGAGGTGCTGAAGGTCGACACGGAGAAGATGAAGGTGATCGGGCACAAGAAGCTGCCCCTCGACGGCTCCATGCCGCAGGACGTGAAGATCTCCCCGGACGGCAAGAGGTTCTACATCGCCGACATGATGGCGGGCGGCATGTGGGTCCTGGACGGCGCCAGGTTCACCAAGCCGACCTTGCTGCGCACCGGCCGGGGCTGCCACGGCCTGTACGTCGGCCGCGACTCGCGCGAGATGTACATCTCCAACCGGGGCGAGGGCTCCGTCTCCGTCTTCGACTTCACTCGGAACAAGCTGACCAAGAAGTGGCGTCTGCCGAATGGCGGCAGCCCCGACATGGGCGGCGTATCGGCCGACGGCAAGGTGCTGTGGCTGGCGGGGCGCTACGACGCCGAGGTGTACGCCATCAACACCCGCACCGGCGCCCAGCTCGCCCGCATCCCGGTCGGCAGCGGCCCGCACGGACTGGCCGTGTACCCGCAGCCGGGCCGCTACTCGCTCGGCCACACCGGAATCTTCCGCTGACCCGAGGCCCCTGGGGAGGCCGTTGACCTGGACGCGGTGACACGCCGCCGTACGAGTGAAGATCCCCGGCCGGTCGCCGCGGAACCGAGATCGTGCTCCGCATGATCACAACTCGCCTGCGCCGACGGGCCGCCGCCACGGCCGTCTCCCTCTCGGCCGTCCTCGCCACCTCCGCCGCGACCCTTCCCGAAACCCCCGCCGCCCCGTTCGCCCGGGCCGCCGCGTCCACCTGTCCCCAGTTCGCCGACCCGGTCGAGGCCGCCGCCGACCGCCGCGTGGACGTCGACCGCATCACCCCGGACCCGGTCGTCTGGCGCAAGACCTGCGGCACGCTCTACCGCAGCGACAGTCGGGGCCCCGCCACCGTCTTCGAGCAGGGCTTCTATCCCAAGGACGTCATCAACGGGCAGTACGACGTCGAGCAGTACGTCCTGGTCAACCAGCCCTCGCCGTATGTGTCGACGACGTACGACCACGACCTGTACAAGACCTGGTACAAGTCCGGCTACAACTACTACATCGACGCGCCAGGCGGCGTCGACGTCAACAAGACCATCGGCGACACCCACAAGTGGGCCGACCAGGTCGAGGTCGCCTTCCCTGGCGGTGTCGCGCGCCAGTACATCATCGGCGTCTGCCCGGTCGACAAGAAGACCAAGACCGAGATCATGGACGACTGCGAGAGCAACCCGCACTACAAGCCCTGGCACTGACCCCCGGTGGCCGGCCCCGGCCGCGCGGCGGTCAGCAGCGCCTCCGCCCCGACCGGCAGATATCCCGCCGCCTGGAACGCCCGCAGACTGCGGGCGTTCCCCGGGGCCAGCTGGGCCCAGACCGGCTCGGTGGCCAGCTGCCGCGCCGCCGAGGCCAGTGCACGCCCCAGCCCCCGGTGCCGTACGCCCTCGTCCACCTCCACCGCGGCCTCCAGACGCCCCGCGAGGCCGCGCCCGAGAACGAGCAACCCGCCGTCGGTGGCCCAGACCCGCACGTCGTCGCGGTGGTCAAGGGCCCGCGCCACCCGGTGATGGTCCGGGTCGTCGATCTCCGTCAGCGCGAGCGGAGGCCGCCCCGCGAGGGGCGCGGCGACGGCGAGCAGGTCGATCGTGTCGTTCGAACGCCCCGTACGGTCCATGAACGCGGCGAGGAAGCGCGGGTTCATGGTCGCGGCCAGCGCGTCGCAGTCGATCCGCGCCAGCGTCTCGCGCACCCACCCCTCGTCCTCGTCCGTGAAGACGACCGAGTGCGCGGTGAAGGCGAGGACGCCGGCGTCGCGGTGGGAGTGCTGCCGTACGACCGTGGTCGCGCCGTTTGGCGGAGGGAAGACACCGCGCGCCGCCGCGACGAGAATGTCCCGCAGTGTGTCCCCCATGAGGCCCGCTCCCCCCGGTTCACAGCTGAACGCTTGAGTCTCCACCCGCTGGAAGGCCCACACTCGCAGACATGATCGACGACGGCACCGGCCTCTTCACCATCGGCGAGCTGGCCCGGGCCACCGGGCTGACCGTCCGCACCATCCGTTACTGGTCGGACGAGGGTGCCCTGCCGCCGGTGGCCCGTTCCTCGGGCGGCTACCGGCTGTACGACGGCGCGTCCGTGGCCCGCCTGGAACTGATTCGCACCCTGCGCGAACTGGGCCTCGGCCTGGACGCCGTACGCAAGGTGCTGGCCGGCGAGACGACGGTCGCGGAGGTGGCCGCCGCCCATGTGGCCGCGCTGGACGCGCAGATCCGGTCGCTGAAGCTGACCCGGGCGGTGCTGTCGACCGTGGCACGACGCGGTTCGACCGCAGAGGAGATGACGCTCATGAACAAGCTGGCACGGCTTTCGGCCGCCGAGCGTAAGCGGATCATGGAGGAGTTCGTGGAGGAGATGTTCCACGGGCTCGACACGGCGGACCCGGCGATCCGCGAGCGGATGCGGTCCACCGCCATGGATCTGCCGGAGGAGCCGACGCCCGAGCAGGTGGATGCCTGGGTGGATCTGGCCGAGCTGATCCAGGACCCGGAGTTCCGGGCGCAGATGCGGAAGGTGGCCGAGTTCAATGCGGCCGACCGCGGTCACGACACCCCCACCGGGGCGTCGATGTGGTTCGCCCGTCGCCTGATCCACTTGGCGGCGCAGGCCCGTGAGCAGGGGATCGCCCCCGAGTCGTCGGAGGCCGTCGAGATCCTGCGGGACCTGCTGGGCGACGCCGACCCGGCCGACGTACTCGAACGCCTGGAGTCGGCAGCCAACGACCGGGTCGCCCGTTACCGCGAGTTGCTGTGCGTCGTGAAGGGCCAGGGGACCCTGCCCGCGCACCGTGAGGAGTTCGCGTGGGTGGTCGCCGCGCTCCGCGCTCGACTCGCCCGTTAATCTGACCCTCGTACACATGGCAGTAGTGCATACGAAGGGGCGGATCCGGTGGCGGACATCGAGGAAGCACGCAAGGCGTTCGAGCGGATCGACGTGGACGGGGACGGGTTCATCACGGCCGCCGAGTTCAAGTCCGCTCTCGCCCAGGGCGGGGACTGGAACGTCACCGAGTCGGTCGCGGAGGCCGTGATCGCCAGCCGCGACCTCAACGGCGACAAGGTTCTGTCCTTCGACGAGTTCTGGACCCACCTGAACAAGTGACGCTCGCGATGGGGCGCCCACCGGTGATCCGGTGGGCGCCTCATCGGCGTGGGAGCCGTCCGGCCGTCGTGGCTCGGAGGGCGGTCACCTGATTGCCGTATGCCCGGAATAGCCCGGTCCGCCCTGAGGTTGACGCTGGTCATCAGCAGCGTCAACCCCGGAAGGGCCTTTCTCATGAAGATCGGCATCATCGGCGCGGGCAACATCGGCGGCAACCTCACCCGGCGGCTCACCGCCCTCGGCCATGACGTCTCCGTCGCGAACTCGCGCGGTCCGCACACCCTCACCGCGCTCGCCGAGGAAACCGGGGCGACTCCTGTCGTGGTCACGGACGCGGCGCGCGACGCCGAGGTCGTCGTGGTCACGGTCCCCCTGAAGGCGGTCCCCGGCCTGCCGTCCGGGCTGCTGGACGGAGCGGCGGAGGGGGTCGCCGTCATCGACACCGGCAACTACTACCCGCAGCAGCGTGACGGCAGGATCGCCGCGATCGAGGACGAGGGCCTCACGGAGAGCCGCTGGACGGCCCAGCAGATCGGCCACACCGTCATCAAGGCCTTCAACGGCACCTACGCCCAGGACATCCTCGACCGGCACCGTCCGGCGGGCGCCCCCGACCGGATGGCCCTCCCGGTGGCAGGCGACGACGAGGCCGCCAAGCGGGTCGTCCGTGACCTCATCGACGAACTCGGCTTCGACACCGTCGACGCGGGCGGCCTCGACGACTCCTGGCGCCAGCAGCCCGGCACCCCGGTGTACGGCCTCCAGCGGGGTCTCGAGGCGGTGACCAAGGCACTGGCGGAGGCGTCCCCGGAGCGGACGCCGGACTTCCGCGGATAGCCGCTCTCCCGATTCGGCTCGGTGAAGGCATACGTGCCGTCGCTGCTGACCGCAGTGACTGTCCCACCCATGCGGCGAAGCGTATGGGTGGGACCCTTTCCGCAGGTCGGCGTGGGTTCTCTTATGTCTGCGCGGCCGTACTGGGGTCGGGATCGATGTCGCCGTCGATCGTGTCGGCCTCGTCCTTCGTCAGTTCCGGACGCGTCGGCCCCGAGGTGATCTGCTGGTCGCGGCGCAGGTCGCGCAGCCGGGTGAGCAGGTCCTGCATGGTGGACATCGGCAGTGCCTGGACGAGCGCCGAGATGTCGCCGCCGCCGATGTACTCCGGGACGTCGAACTTGGCGAATTCCCTCACGATGCGGATCATCGACACGTTGTCCGGCCCCATCAGCTCCACCTCCGCCTTGAGTTCGAGGGCGACACGCCGGGATTCCTGCCGTGCCCGGTACTCGTCGATGAGGTCCTCCAGCCTGGCGTTCTCCAGGCTCACCCCGAGGCTTTCGCCGCGCATCTCCTCGAAGAACTTCTCCTTGAGGCGTTCGTGCAGGACCGGATCCGTGGGCGTGAACCGTCCGAGGACGGTGCCCAGCATCCCCAACTGCCAGCCCTCCAGGGAGTGCAGGAGCCGGTCGGTGAGTTCCTTGCGGACGTCCTGGTAACTGGCGAGGAAATCCAGAACCGAACTCGTCATGGCGATCTCGGCGAAGTACCCGGCGACGGTGGCGCCCAGGACGTCCCGGACGAACCGCTTCATAGGGGCCCGGTCGTCCACCAGGCCGCCGAGTCCGGAGGTGCGCTCATTGCCGAACTGGCTGACCAGCTGCGATGCCACATGAGGCGGAATCTGCAGGTTCTGCGAGAGCGTCACCGCCAGGTCGAAGCCCTGGACGTTGACGACGATCTGCCCGAGGTCCGCGTCGTAGTTGTCGGCCTCGGAGTCCTCCTTGTTGTGCCAGGTGAGGATCAGCACCCGGGTCGGGATCAGCATCACGCGGACGAACCAGGGGTTGAGCGCGTACGTGGTTCCCTGGCCCAGCGTTTCCTCCTGAATGCCCCGCTGCCCTCCGCTCGCCAGAAAAACCCAGGGCAGGCGGAAGCTGCTGTGTTTCGCCACCCGCGAGGCCACCGCACCGGCGGCGTCGTCGAGGGGTTCCGCTCCGTCCAGCGTGACGACCACTCCGGTGTAGCCCTCGTTGATGGCGATCTCCCGGAGGTGGGCCTCCGTCAGTCCCTCGCGCGAGGCGGCTGCGCTGTCGACGTTGTCGACCGTGACGACGTCGAACAGCTCCGGGTTGATGTCGTAGTAGGTTCCGCCGCCCAGGATCGCCAGCTGTTTGCCCTGCTCGCCGCCGCCGGACAGAAACGCCTGGCCGTCCTGGAAGCTGTTGCACTCGACATGGCGTCCGAACCGCTGGTCCGGAGGCCGCACGGCGCCCTCCCTCGCCTGGACCAGGCCGACCGTGCCCGGCGGCACGTAGGTGCGCGGCACCATCTCGACGCTGAACAGCCGGGTGTTGACGTAGTACGACTGGCCACCGGTCAGAGTCGTCACCTGGACGCCCTGCTCGCCGCCGCCGAGCAGGAATGCCTGGCCGTCCTGGAAGCTGTTGCACTCGACGTGGCGGCCCAGCGTACGACCGCCGGTCCGGGTGCGGCCCTCGGTGGCCGAGACCAGACCGACCATGCCCGCCGGAACGTGCACCCTGGGCACGTACTCCACCGTGTGCAGAACCGGCGTGAGCCAGTGGAAGCCGCCGGGGAGCAGGGTGCGGGCGTACACCCCTCGGGCGGTGGCCGGGTTGATCTGCTTGAACGCGGTATCGGGGTGCGTGGGTCCGTACTGGCGGGTGACGATGCCGACACGGTCGGCGGGCACCACCACACGCCCCTTCCAGCCGAACCAGGCGGCTCCGAGCAGGATCAAGAGCAGTAACACGATCACCATGGGCGGGCCTTTCCCTCGCGCAACCGTGCATGGACCGCCAGCACGGTGGAACTCCAACGGTCGTACCAGTCCGGGTCGTTCTCGTGGCCCGGGTCACGCAGCGTGGGGAAGAACCCGGATCGTCTGCCAGGTCCGGCCCGCTGTGCGAAGTCGCGGTAGAGCCGGGGCACGGCGGCCTCGGCGGTGTCACGCCAGCCCAGCGCGGCGCCCACCTCGGGGAAGCGCGGGCCGCGCCGTCCCGAGGCGGGTACCGTCGCGAGTTGCCGGTCGAATCCCTGCCGTCCCCGGGAGCGGCCGGCCCACAGTGCGTCGATGCCCGCCAGCAGCTCCAGCGGCACCTTGGCGGCATGCCGTGCGCTCAGCCAGCCCTCGGTGAGCCGGCCGGCCGCCTCCAGGACGAGCCGGGTGGTCAGCAGGTCGGCGTGCTCGTACTCGTCCTCGGCGAGGCGGGCGCGCAGTCGCTCGAGTCCGGCCGGGGCCGACAGTCGCCCCACGGGAACCGTCGGGCCGCCGCCCGGCGTCCGGCGTGCCTCGGGGAGACCGGCCGGGCGTCCCTGGGCCACGTCCTGGTGCAGCAGACGCAGCAGCTCGAGCTCCGCCTCGTCGAGCAGGTCTCCGTCGCGGGCGTCCACGTGCCAGTTGGCGGCCAGGTGATAGTTGACCTCGCCGTCCAGGAGGAGGGGGACGAAGGGCCGTCCGTGGACCTGGCCCTCCAGGATCATCCGGGTGACGTCGTCGGAGTCCTGCGCCTCGGGGGTCATCACCACGACGATCGCCACGGCGTACCGGAGCTGCTGCCTGATCGTCCAGAAGTGGGCGTCTCCGGGCCGCAGATCGCTCGTCGACCAGACCGGCAGCCGGGCCGCGCGCAGCTGTTCGGTCAGCTGCCGGCCGTACTCGGCGTCGGCCGGGGCGTAGCACACGACGAACGCGGGTTCCTCCGGCGCGGTGACCGGCCGGAGCGGGGAACGGTGGGTGGCGGTGACGTTCTCCGGGGCCGGTGTGCCGCCGGTGGGGGCGGGGCGGCCCGCGATGACGGCCGCGAGTTCGGCGACCTTGTCCGTGAACTCCGTGCCGGTCGCGTCGCTGAAGTCCCGCCAGACGCGGTGAGCGGCGAACGGCGGCACGGCCACGTGTCCGAGCAGCACCGGTATGAATCGAAAGCCGTTGTCGGCCGCGGCGGTGGCCAGCACCGCGTACTCGTCCATGGCGCGTACGTCGCGCAGGGACGCCGGGCTGATCACGGCGATCCCGTTGGTGGAGGCGAGCAGGGCGCGCTCCACCTGGTGGATCACCACCTGGCCCGACTCGATGCACCACTGGTCGAAGAACGGCTTCAGCCCATGGCCCTTGAGGTGTTCGGCCAGCGTCGTGGTCCACGCCGCGTCGTCGGCGGCGTAGGAGAGGAACACATCGCTGTGGGAGCGGGACGCATCGCTGCGGGAGGGGGACACATCGTTCAACCGCTGGGACCTCCTGGGCGCGCGGCAGGACCGAGCCGTCGGCTGCGGGGCGACCAAGGTAAGGGCGGAATGCCCTGCTCCGCCCTGCCTTCACGCAATCGGCACTCCTTCGTGTGCACGGCCGATCAGGAGGGGGCTCCGGCGGCCAGGACCGCTGCTCGGGCAGGCACCACCGGCAGTCGCCAAGGCCGGGTCACCATCACCTCGGGCGCCCGTCGTCCGGCGGCCGCCTGTGCGCGATCGCGGCCAGGCGGGCGATTTCCTCGTCGTACCGCGCGGTGCCGGGCTCGCTCAGGTCCACCGGCCGGCGGATGGCGGCGAACCGGGGGAGGCCGACCTGCTCGGCCCGCTCGATCTGCGCCGGTACGAACCGGAAGTCGCCCTCGTACGCGCGCTCGAGGATCGCCGCGTACTCGTCCCTGATCCGCGGTTCGGCCATCGCCCCGCGGCCGAACAGCAGCACACCCAACGCCGCGCCCGTCAGCGCCCGCTCGGTCTCCAGCAGCGGGATCAGCCCCGGCTCGACCCAACGCACCAGGAACACCGACGTGTCCGCCGCGCGCAGCCCCTCCGCGAGCCGCCGCGCCGCATCGGCCTCCGCGTCCGCGTACGACACGAACACGTCGTACGTGTCCTGTCCGGCGGGCTGATGGTCCGCCGGTTCCGCCACGGGGTCGTCGGTGCGGCGACGACGGATCACGTGCCGCACCCCGAGGTAGCCGAAGTACGTGGATGCCACCGTGGCGATCAGGCCGACGAGCGCGACAGCCAGGTTGATCCGGTCCATGACCATGGCCGGCAGTCTAGGGCAATTGATCGCAAATAAGGGTGGGTTGATGTTCTGTGAGCGGTCGGTGGTCGCTGCCAGTGAGCACCGGAGTGCCTTGTCCTCCCTCGTGGTCCACCGCACGGTGGCGCGTTTACGCCTGGGCGGCTTCACGCCACGTTCATCCCCTGTGCTGGGCATCGACCTTCCCGAACGATCAAGGCGCCGACTGCGTGGGGCCGGTGGCCCCACGCTTCCGTGTGTGATGGGGAGGAACTCTGTGAGGAACAGACGGTTGCGTCGTGCCCTGGCCGCGGGAGTCGTGGCCGCGGCCACCGGCTCCGCGCTGCTGACCGGCCCGGCCTGGGCGGACGACGCCGTGGCCGGCCAGGAGTCGGAATTGCCAATTCCGGTCGCGCCCGCGATGACGCAGGGACTGGACACGAAGGCCCGGCAGGGCAC
Source organism: Streptomyces sp. NPDC048275 (assembly GCF_040652275.1). NCBI lineage: Bacteria > Bacillati > Actinomycetota > Actinomycetes > Kitasatosporales > Streptomycetaceae > Streptomyces > Streptomyces sp. NPDC048275. The sequence continues at coordinate 15,643 of NZ_JBEZLR010000085.1, read as the reverse complement.
ACCCGCCCAAGCCGCTCGCGCACAACTGAAGGATCATCAGGACACCTACAAGGTGCCCACCTCGGATCTGAAGACGCTCAAGACCACCAAGGACGGCGGCCAGTCGGCGGTCCGTTTCCAGCAACAGCACGACGGCGTCCCGGTGTTCGGCGCCGAATACGCGGTCCAGACCGAGGCTTCCGGTGACGGTGACGGTGACGGCCAGCAGGTCACCTCCGCCACCGGCACCCTCTACACCGACCTCACGGTCTCCACGACCCCGAAGGTGACCGAGGCGACCGCACAGAAGCGCCTGTTCGTGTTGGACCGCACCCTCTCCGCGGTCGAGGGCGCCCGGACCACCGCGCACGGCCTGACCGTGCTGCCCGACTCCCAGGGCGGCCGCCTCACCTGGCACTTCACCGTCACAGGAGCCAGGAAGGACGGCAGCCCGGTCCGGCAGGAGTCCTACGTCGACGCCCGCGTGGGCGGTATCGCCCTCTCCTACAACAACATCGACGCTGCCGACGCCGCGCCCGCCACGGCGACCGGCGTCCGCGTCGACGGCAGCGAGGTGCAGCTGGACGCGGACCGGCAGACGGACGGCTCGTACGCGCTGGTCGACTCCACCCGCGACATGTACGCCACGACCGGCGGCCAGATACGCACCTACGACGCGCTGCGCAAGAGCTACAGCCTCGTCGCGTACGGCCCGGTCACCGAGGATGTACCTGTGGTCACGTCCTCGACCGGCCGCTTCGACGGTGCCCACACCACCTCCGGCGCGGTCGACGCGCACGTCAACGCCGCCAAGGTCTACGAGTTCTACAAGAACGAGATCGGCCGCGACGGCATCGACGGCAAGGGCGGCACGATCTACTCCGTCGTGAACGTCGCCAGCAACGGCAAGGACTACGCCAACGCCTTCTGGGACGGCACCAAGATGGTGTACGGCCACATGGGCGGCGTGCCCCTGTCGGTGAGCCTCGACGTGGTCGGCCACGAGATGACCCACGGTGTCACCGAACACAGCGCCGGGCTCGTCTACCTGAACCAGTCGGGTGCCCTGAACGAGGCGATATCCGACTACATGGGCAACGCCATGGAGACCGCCGACAAGGGCATCGCCATGGACGACCCGACCTCCGGCCTCGTCGGCGAGTACCTCTGCAACGGCACGGGGACCCTTGAGGACTGCGCGCTGCGCGACCTCAACGACGGCCGCAACGCCCAGACCGACTACGAGCCGATCACGCTCGACATCGACAACGGCGGCGTGCACTACAACTCCACCATCGTCGGTGGCGCCCTGTGGGACATGCGCAAGAACATCGACACCGAGCTCGCCGACCAGATCGTCTACCGGGCCGCACAGAACTACCTCACCCCGCTGTCCGGCTTCACCGACATGCGCAACGCCGTCACCCTCGCCGCCAAGTCCCTCAAGGTCTCCAAGGCCGACCTGGCCGCCATCGGCAAGGCCTTCGACGACCACGGCATCGAGAAGGGCTGGGAGTCCAAGGGCGGCACCCACGACGGCACCACCCTCGCCGGTGACGTGCTGCCCGCCTACGAGGTGTACAGCGGCTCGGTGGACGAGCAGGCCGCGCAGATCAACGGCGACGTGTACGCCATCGGCCGCGGTGACGCGATCGCCTGGGACCAGGGCTCCGCCGCCTTCGGCATCACTGTCGGCCGCTTCAGCAAGCAGCACGGTGGGTCCGGCCACGAACTCGCCGAGGAAGACGCCTACTTGCTGGACCCCTCGCTCGACGACGACCGGATCGTCTTCACCCGCATCAGCGCCGACGGCATCGGCGTCTACCGGGCCGGCGACAAGGGCCAGGGCGCGATCAAGAAGCTGGCGGACACCGTGGACGCCGACGAGACCGAGCCGGTCACCGAGGACGGCGCGCTCGCGTACATCAGCACCACGGCCGACGGCGAGCAGGACGTCATGCTCCGCGGGGCCGACGGTACGACGGTGAACCTCACGCCGGACTCCGGCACCAAGGCGTCCCACCTCGCCATGAAGAACGGCACGCTCGCCTGGGCCGGCGGCGACGGGACGTACCTCTACCTCTACGACATCGCCTCCGGCACCACGCAGAACAAGCGGATCACCGGCTTCCTGTTCAACTCCCTCTCCGACATCCAGCTCACCTCGGACCGCGTCTACTACCGCGTCACCGGCAGCTTCCTGATCCCGAGCACCACGATCGGCTCGACCCCGGTCTCCGACGTGACCCAGATGAAGAACCTGAAGTTCCCGACGAGCCTGTACGTCGCCCAGTTCTCCGTGACCGACGACTACCTCGCGTACTCCACGTACGACATCTGGGGCGCGCTCGGCAGCTGGACCGGGCCGGACAAGCTCAAGGTCACGGTCTCCACGACCGCGGACGCGCTGGCCGGCCTGAACGCCTTCAGCCGCGTCTCCTGCTCCTCCGGCGCCCAGCTCGCCCCGTCCCTCGGCGACGGGCAGCGCATCGCCTGGCTGGACACCACGGCGGCCGCGACCGACGTGGTGACCCGCGAGACGTTCGCCGGCACCTGCGCGTAACCGCCCGCCCCGGACCGCGCCCCTCGCTCTTCGAGGGGCGCGGTCCGGTCGCCGGACGCCCCGCCGGACCTGCTCATCCGACCGGGCGGCTCCGTACGAGAGCCTCCGCGTGGAGGCCGCACTGGCGAATCTCGCCGGCTGCGACGGTGCCGCCTTGGCTTAGACCGACCGGCAATTGGAGGGTGGGGGAAGGAGCGGGGTCTGGTGCGTGCAGCTGCAAGGCGGAGGAGGGAGTGATGGCGGAGCCATCGCGACCGACGACAACGCGGCAGATGTGCGTGCCAGACCCCGCGACGCCGCCCTCCAATTGCCGGTCGGTCTTACGCGCAGGACATCCACCGCCATGAGGTCATTGCCGACTGACTGGCATCCACGACAACCCCTGAGCGCCGGCGGGCGTCGCGTCTGAAAGAAGCGAACGCACAGATCCCCAGCGTGGCCCCCGCACCGTCTCCACTCCCGCACGTGCACCGACCCCAGTAAGGTCCCCCTATGTCCCTCGACCGTTCTGTCCTCCATCTCGGCCTGCGCCGCTCCCCCCTGGAATGGCGGCCCGAGATCGACGCCGCGGCCGAGCTGGGCCACGCCGTGTACGTCCACTCCGACACCGGCCTCGGCCACACCGGGCTGCCCGACGACCGGATCGCCGCCTTCACCCGGGCGGAGCCCGTGGAGGACGTGGCGGCCCGGGCCCTTCGGCAGGCACGGGACGGCGGGCACGAGCCCGCAGCGGTGCTGTGCTGGGGCGACCGGTACGTGGACGTCGCGGCCAAGGTGGCCGAGGCGCTCGGCCTGCGCGGACCCTCGGTCGCCGCGGCCGCCGTGTGCCTCGACAAGGCCGCGCAGCGCCGGGCGCTCGAACCGCTCGGTCTCAACCCCCGCTGGCGCAGCGGGGCCACGGCCGACGAGCTGAAGGCCGCGTTGGGAGAGCTGGGCCTTCCCCTGATCTTCAAGCTCGCCCACTCCTCGGGGGGCCGCGGTTCGGCCGTGATCGACGCGCACACGGAGCCGGACGAGCTGATGAAGCTGACGTCCCTCAACTACGAGGACTCCGACGCCTTCCTGGTCGAGGAACTCGTCGACGGCAGCGAGCACTCGGTCTCCGGGCTCGTACACCGGGACGAAGTGGTGATCCTCGCCGTGTCCGACAAGTACCTGGCGCCCGCGGAACTCCGTACGATCACCACGATCGTCCCTTCCGCGCTCACTCCGGAACAGCTCGCCCGAGTGCACGAGGCGGCCGAGCGCGCGGTGCGCGCCGTGGGCATCGAGACCGGCGGCTTCCATGTGGATCTGCGCTACTCGCCCGAGGGCCCCGTCGTCCTGGAGATCGGCGCACGGCTCGGCGGCGACCTGATCAACTCCCATCTCGTGCCGCTCGCCACCAACGGGGCGGCACAGCCGTACCGCTCGCTCGTCGAGACCCTCGCGGACGGTGAACTGCCGCGCCCCGCCCCCTTCGTGACCACCGCGGCGATGCACCTGCTGCCGGTCCCCGCCGACAGTGACCTTCCAGCGCTGCTGTCCCGTCTCATGGACCACCCGGCCGTTCGGATCGCCGCCGAGTGGCCTTCCCCCGAGGGGGAGGTCGTCGTGGTGGTGACGGCAGTGGACCCGGACACGATCCCCGCGATCCTGGACGAACTCGGGCAGCGGACGGGACGGTAGGGCCGGGTCGCTGGTGCTCTCCGCCTCTTGCCGAAGCTTTGTCGCCGCTGCCGGATCGCCGGAGAGCTTTGCCGCCACGACCAGCAACGCGCCCGCCGCGCGGCGGACGCGGACGTCCCCGCAGGCTGAACCGAGCCAGTCCGCCGGCCCTGCCGCACGGTGGTTGCTGTGGCAGCGGTCGACCGCTGCTGTCCCGCGCCCGGTGACGTCCTGGGCCGGGACAGCAGCGCTCGGGACCTACTTGGTGAGCGGCGCCAACTTCGGGTCGTTGGCGTAGGCCTCGACCGCGTTCTCCTTGGTCACGATGACCGGCGGGAGCAGGTACGCCGGGACGACCTTGCTGCCGTTGTTGTACGACTTGGTGTCGTTGATCTCCGGCTTGTCACCCTTCTGCAGGGACTTGACCATGTTGACGGTCTCGGCGACGAGCTTGCGGGTGTCCTTGTTGATGGTCGAGTACTGCTCGCCGGCCATGATGGACTTCACCGACTCGACCTCGGAGTCCTGGCCGGTGACGACCGGGACCGGCTTGCCGGCGCTCTTCACCGACGTGATGACCGCGCGGGCGAGGGTGTCGTTCGGAGAAAGGACACCGTCGAGCTTCGTGGCACCGTTGTACGTCGAGGTCAGCAGGCCGTCCATCCGCTGCTGGGCGACCTCCGCCTTCCAGCCTTGGATCGCGGTCTGCTTGATGTTCTTCTGACCCGAGCCGACAACGATGTCACCCTTGTCTATGAGAGGCTTGAGCACCTCCATCGCACCGTCGAAGAAGACCTTGGAGTTGTTGTCGTCCGGCGAACCGGAGAACAACTCGATCGTCCACGGGCCCTTCGGCTTCTTCGCCTTCATGCCGTTGAGGAGGGCCTCCCCCTGCAACTGGCCGACCTTGAAGTTGTCGAACGCGATGTAGTAGTCGACGTCGGGCGTATTGGTGATGAGCCGGTCGTAGGCGATGACGGTCGCGCCCGCCTCCTTTGCCTGCGCCACCTGGGTGGAGAGCTGCGAGGCGTCGGTCGCGCCGATGACGATCACCTTCGCGCCCTTGGTGACCATGGAGGAGATCTGCGCCTGCTGGTCCGCGACGGTGGTCGAGGCGCCGGCGTACTGCACGTCGGCCTTGAAGCCGGCCTCCTTGAGGCCGTCGGTGAACAGATCACCGGCGAGCACCCAGTTCTCCGAGGTCTTCGCGGGCAGCGCGACCCCCACGAGGGAGTCCTTGGCGAAACCCTTGGTGTCGCTGCTGCCCGAGTCGGAGCCCTCGCGTTCGTTGGAGCACGCCGTGCCCAGGGTGAGCAGGGCGACGGCGCCGGCTGCGGCGATGCCTCTGATGATGCTTGTGCGCATGGTGGGATGAGCCCTTCTTACGGTGGTGCGGGGTGAGTTGGACGCCGTGGAATGCGGCGCGATCGGTGAAGACCCTCCGTTCAGCCTGCGACCTGAGCCTTGTCGGGATCGGAGGCCGGCTTCGGCGGATCGACCGGCGTGGCCGCCTCGTCTCGTTGGAACGGGCGCATCAGCGTTCCGATGATCGAGAAGCGCCCCTGCTTCTTGCTGTAGACGTCGAACGCGACGGCGAGAAGGAGGACCAGGCCCTTGATCATCTGGACCATGTCGGAGCCGACGCCCTCCAGCTGCAAACCGTTGTTGAGCAGGGCCATGACGAGACCACCGACGATGGAGCCGCTGATGGTTCCGAGGCCGCCGGAGACCGCCGCGCCGCCGATGAAGACGGCCGCGATGGCGTCGAGCTCCCAGCTCAGACCGTCCTGCGGGCCGGAAGCGGCGGAGCGCGCGACGAAGATCATGCCGGCCAGTGCGGCGAGGACGGACATGTTCATCATGACGAGGAAGTTCACCTGCCTGAGCTTCACACCGGACAGCTCGGCCGCGCGGGCGTTGCCCCCGACGGCGTAGATGTGCCGACCGCCGATGGTGTTGCGCGTGTAATACGAGTACGCGAGTACCAGGACGATCAGGATGATGCCGGAGATGGGCAGGCTGGTACCGATGCGGCCGCCGGCGAAGCGCAGCGTCGCGAAGACGATGACGGTCAGCATCACGGCCAGCCGTATCCCCGTCACCCACAACGGCGCGGCGTCGGCGTTCATCTCGCGCCGGGTCTGCCGTGCCTTCCACTCCCGCCACGCCACACCCAGGCAGGCGGCGAGGCCGAGCAGGAGGGTCAGGTTGTTGTATCCGGTGTCCGGCCCCACCTCCGGCAGGAAGCCGGCGCCGATGTCACGGAAGCCGGTGGGCACCGGCACGGTGTCGGCGTTGCCGATGTACTGGTTGCCGCCGCGGAACAACAGCATCCCCGCCAGGGTGACGATGAAGGCCGGCACCCCTACGTAGGCGACCCAGAAGCCCTGCCAGGCGCCGATCGCCGCGCCGACGAGCAGGCCGAGCACGATGCCCAGGGGCCACGGGATCGAGTACTCCTGCATCGCCTTGGCGACCACGATGCCGGTGAACGCCGCGACCGAGCCCACCGAGAGATCGATGTGGCCGGCGACGATCACCATCAGCATGCCGATGGAGAGGATCAGGATGTAGGAGTACTGACTGACCACGGCGATGAGGTTGCCGGAGGTCAGGGTCAGACCTCCGGTCCAGATCTGGAACAGCAGGACGATCGCCACGAGCGTGGAAATCATGCCGAACTGGCGGGCGTTGGAGGTCGTACCTCCGAAGAGGTTCTTCTGCAGCTCTGTGATGCGGCTCATGGGGTCGCTGTCTTCGTGAGAGAGGTCATCTTCTTCATAAGGAGTTCCGGGTTCGCGTCGCGGCGCGTCACCTCGCCGGTGATGGCACCTTCGAACACGGTGTAGATGCGGTCGCACAGTCCGATGAGCTCGGGCAGCTCCGAGGAGATGACGATGACGCCTTTGCCCTGGCCGACCAGCCGCTGGATGATTCCGTAGATCTCGTACTTGGCGCCCACATCGATACCGCGTGTCGGCTCGTCGAGGATCAGCAGGTCAGGATCGGTGAACATCCACTTCGCGAGGACCACCTTCTGCTGATTGCCGCCGGAGAGCTTCACGACGCCTTCGTCGACGCCGGGGGTCTTGATCCTGAGGTTCTGGCGGTACTCCTCGGCGATCCGGTGTTCACGCACCGGATCGATGACCCGGCGCCGAGCGATCTTCGACAGCTTGGCGGCGACCATCGAGGTCTTGATGTCGTCCAGCAGGTTGAGGCCGATCGACTTGCGATCCTCGCTGACGTAGGCGAGACCGTGCGCAATGGCGTCCGCCACCGACTTCAGCTGGATCTCCCTGCCGTCCTTGAAGACCTGGCCGGAGACGTAGTGGCCGTAGGAGCGGCCGAACAGGCTCATCGCGAGCTCGGTGCGCCCGGCGCCCATGAGTCCGGCGAAGCCGACGATCTCACCGCGCCGGACAGTGAAGTGGGAGCCCTTGCACACGAGCCGTTCGTCCGAACTCGGGTGCCTCACCGTCCAGTCGCGGACCTCGAAGAACACCTCGCCGATGTCGGGCGTGTGATCGGGGAACCGGCTGCCGAGCTCGCGGCCGACCATGCCGCGCACGATGCGGTCCTCGTTGACACCGTCGCCCTGGACGTCGAGGCTCTCGATCGTCCGGCCGTCCCGCAGGATCGTGATGGTGTCGGCGACGGCCTCGATCTCGTTGAGCTTGTGGGAGATCATGATCGAGGTGATCCCCCGCTCCCGGAAGCCGCGCAGCAGGTCCAGCAGATGCTGCGAGTCGGTTTCGTTCAGGGCCGCGGTCGGCTCGTCGAGGATGAGCAGCTTCACGTCCTTGGCGAATGCCTTGGCTATCTCGACGAGTTGTTGCTTGCCGACGCCGATGTCCTTGATCAACGTGTCCGGGTCCTCCTGGAGCCCGACTCGTTCCATCAGCTCCAGCGCCCGGCGCTGCGCGGTCTTCCAGTCGATCGCGCCGCGCCTGCGTGGCTCGTTGCCGAGAAAGATGTTCTCGGTGATCGACATGCCGGGGACCAGCGCCAGTTCCTGGTGGATGATGACGATGCCGGCCTGCTCACTGGCCCGGATGTCGTGGAAGCGGACCTCGTTGCCCCGGTAGACGATGTCGCCCGTGTAACTCCCGTGCGGGTGCACGCCGCTCAGCACTTTCATGAGGGTGGACTTGCCGGCGCCGTTCTCGCCGCAGATCGCGTGGATCTCCCCCTCCTTCACCACCAGGTTGACGTCCGCGAGTGCCTTCACGCCCGGGAACGTCTTGGTGATCGACCGCATCTCCAGCAGCATCGGGGCGTGGCTCATGAGCGGAGCCCCACGCCGCGACGGCCGCGACGATCACACCGGGCCGAGCGTTGCTGGATGCGACATTTCGTGGACATCAACTTGCCTCCGATGGCACTGCCTTGTGCCTCCATGCCCTGCGTGTTACGTCTGCGGGACCGGACTTTAAATCCATTTGTTTTACTAAGTCAACGCCCCGCGGCAGCATCGTCGTTGAGCTGGAACAGAGAGGATCTCGCGCGTGCGGCAAGCAGGAACAAACCTTCCCAAGGTCGGGCGATACAACCGGGCGGTTGTCCTCGACCAGATCCAGCTCGCCGACGGAGTCAGCCGGGTCGAGATCGCCCAGCAGACCGGGCTCACCCCGCAGACGGTCTCCGGCATCGTGCGCCGGCTGCTGGACGAGGGGATCGTGCGGGAGGACGGAGCCAGCCGGGTCGCCAGCGGCGGCAAACCCCGCACCACTCTGCGGATCAACGCGGACGCGGGCAGCGCCGTCGGGCTCGTGTTCGACCCGATCGAACTCACCTGCGCCGTGGTCGACCTGCTGGGGCGGCCGCTCGTCGTCAAACGGCGTCCCACACCTCCCGGCACCGACCCGTCGCACGTGGTGTCGGCCATGGCCGAGCTGGTCGCCGATGTGCTCGACGAAGCGAAGGTGTCACGCAGCAAGGTGCTGGGGCTGGGACTTGCCACTCCGGGACCGATCGACCAGAAGCCCGGCGTGATCGTCGCACCGCCTCAACTCGCCCACTGGACGCGAGTGCCCCTGCAAAGCATGCTGAGCGAGGTCACCCGTCTGCCGGTGACGCTGGACAACGACGCCACCGCCGCCGCCATAGGCGAGCGCTGGTCCGGCGTCGGCAAAGGGGTCGCGAACTTCGCCTACGTGTTCTTCGGCACCGGCATCGGAGGCGGTCTGATCCTCAACCACCAGGTGTACAGAGGCGGTTCGTTCAACGCGGGCGAGTTCGGCCACTCCTCCGTGCTGCCGGACGGGCCGGAGTGCTACTGCGGCAGCCGGGGCTGCCTGGAGAGGCTGGTCAACCCGTCCGCGATCGTCGCCGAGGTGCACCGACGACTCGCCGCCCGGCAAGGCGACAACAGTGTGCTGTCGCAATCATTCGACATGGATCCGGCCTCCGTCGACCATGCCGCGATCCAGCTCGCGGCGGGAGCCGGTGACCCCGTCGCGACGGCGGTCATCGACGAGGCCGCAGGACATGTCGCCTCGGTCGCGGTCAGCATCGCCAACTTCATCGATGTGGACCTCATCATCCTGGGCGGTCACGGTATTCAGCACGTGGAGTCGCGCTACGTGGACGTCGTCGCCTCGGCGCTGGCCGAAAGACCGCTGGCCCGTCACATCCGCGTAGTGGAGGTCGCGGCCTCCCCACTCGGCGTGGACGCCGCCGTCGTGGGCAGCGCCGCACTGGTTCTGCACGCGACCTACTCCCCACAGCTGTCGGCACTTCTGTCGGACTGACCGGGCAGGAGCGCCGACCGGCGTCCGGGCCTGGAGCCTTCGAAGACGCTGTTCGCGAGGGATGTCTCAGCGCCGCAGGTGCCCCAGCACGGATCGTGCCGCGCGCTCCACGGCGTGGCGAGCCTGCTCCGTATGGTCGATCGTCTCGAAACCGTGGTGGCCGAACGGTACGTCGATCACCTCGACATCGGCGTCGCAGTTCTTGGCGGCCGCAAGGAATTCATCGACCGTCGCCGCGATCTCCGCGCGCTCCAGCTCCACCCGGGTCAACACGATCGGCAACCGCCCCGCGGTACGCACCGCGACCGCCGGGCGGAACCGGGAATCGACAAGCCCCCAGTTCGGCAGCGGTGCGAGTACCGGATAGGTCGCCGCGACGCACCGCAACCACGGCGGGGGCGCCGCGAGCCGGTCCGCCGACAACAGGCCGCCACCTGAGAAGTACCACAGCGCCACGCGATCCCCGTCGACGCGCGGATCAGCCCGTACGAGGTCGACCGCTTCGGCTATGTCCTCGGCGGCCCGCCCGTAGTCGGCGAAATCGTGCAGCCGATGGTCCAGCGTCACGCCGACGGCTCCCATACCCGCCATGTACCGGCCGTAGCCGACGAAGCCCGGCCAGTCCCGGGGAGTCGGCCGCACATCGGGGTGGACCGGGCCGCCGTGGACGAACACCACCGCCGGCCGCGGGCGGTCGGCTTCAGTCAGGTCATCGGGGAAGTAGAGATCGACCTGCCCCACCCGCTCGCGATGCCGCTCCGGTACATCCATCAGGAAGGGACGAAGGTGCGCCGGCTGTTCGTTCACCGTCGCGGCCACCCGGTGCCCTTCTCCCGCGGCGGCCCGGACCAGTATCTCGGCCACCTCGCCGGGGCAGGAGAGCATCGGCCAGTGGCCGGTGCCGAGTTCGAAGAAGCTCACCCGGGGGTCGGTGAGCGCCTGGAAGCGGGGGTCCCCCAGTCCCACCAGGGCCTCGACCATGGCGATGCTCGAACCGTTGGCGGTGCACAGGACACCGGTCTTCGGCAGCTCGGAGACCGCTCCCGACAGGCGGAGCGGCTGCGTGAGCGTGCCCGCCGGCTGCGGTACGGCGTTTCCCGCCAGCCGGGCCAGCACGGCGGGCGGGAGTCCGGAGACGCTGCCCCAGCGCTGCCACTCCTCAAGTGGCGGCGGGGGGATCCGCCGGTCGTCCTCGGCCGGCCCGGCCCGGTGCAGCAGCCGGTCGCGGACCGCCTGGTCGGGCACCAGGGAGAGGGCCTGGTCGCCGTGCTGAGGCATGCCCGCATCCAGGTGGACGATCCGGGTGATCCGCTCCGGGCGCCGGTCGGCGGCGCCGAGTACCGGGTAGATGCCGTAGCAGTGACCGACCATCACCACCTCTGCCGTGTCCACCTGGTCGATCAGCCGTAGCAGATCGTGGATGTGCGTCTCCAGGTCCGTGTCGGCTCCCGCCGCATGGTGACGCTCGCCCATGCCGGTGAGCGTCACCGGATATGCGTCCGCCCCCGACTCCCGCAGCCGGTCGGCCACCGCCTGCCATATCCAGCTGCCGGTGTGGGCGCCCGCCACCAGGATGAATGCCGTCATAGATGTCTCCTCGCACGCTGTGGTCGCAGGGCGGCCCGTACCGGCCGTCCGCGCTCGTCGGTACGGTAGGAACTCCCCCTGAGGGAGGTTCAAGTCGTGCCACCTGAGAGCACTTGGAGCATCGGAGAGCTCGCCGAGCACGCGGGCGTCACCGTCAAGACCGTCCGCTTCTACTCGGACCGCGGTCTGCTGCCCGAAGCCGCCCGTAGCGTCGGCGGCCACCGCCGCTACGGCCCCGAGGCACTCGACCGGCTGCACCTGATCCGCTCCTTGCGCACCCTCGACCTGCCGGTCCCCGAAGTGGGCCGGGTCCTCGACCAGGAGGACACGCTGGAGGACGTCGTCGCGGGGCAGCTGCGGCAGATCGGCTCGCGGCTGGCTGCCCTGCGCTGGCAGGAGGCAGCCCTCCAACTGCTCCAGGAGTGTGCCCCCGAGGAACGCGCCGAGCGGCTGCGCCTGATCGGCGCCGTCTCCGTCCCGCCCAGTACGGCCGCACTGGCACGCTTCTGGCGGCGCTGGCTGCCGCCGCGGCTCCCGGCCCGGCTGGTCTCCGTCATCGTCGAACACGCAGTTCCGCAGCTCCCCGAAGGCCCGACCCCGGCCCAGGTGCTGGCCTTCACCCGGCTGCACGCCCTCGTCTCCGCCCCCTGCTCCGGCACCGGTCACGGCCAGCCCGCGGCACACCGGCCCGACGGGGGCCGCCCGGCTGTGCTCTACGACGGTCTCGTCGAGGCGTATGGGCTGGCATCGCCGCAGCTGCGGGCGGAGCGGCCACCGTACGAGGGCGAGGCACTCGACTGCTTCGTCTCCGCCTATGCCCGCTCACGCGGCACGCGGGACACTCCCGCCTTCCGCCGCGGACTCAGCCGTCTGCTGGCCGCAGATCCCCGTATCGACCGCTACTGGGAACTCACCGCCGAGCTCTCCGGCCCGTCGGAACCAACCGCCGGCGCCGCCCACGCCTGGCTCTGCGACGCGCTGGCCACCCAGACCGCCCGGCCGGCGGACTGAACCGGGTGCCTTCACCCGGCGGCTGGAGAGCAGGGCCTTACCCATCCCGGGCAACGGTCAGCAAGGGCGCCCTTCGGCCTGCCGACCAGGACGCACCATCCGCCGACCGGATTTGGCATGCGCAGGCTCGACCTGAGTCAAGGTGGGGACTTTTCAGGGACTTCTTGCCGAGGGTTGCCTGCAAGGTAGCGGACGGTGCGTGAACTCCCGGCGGGAGTCGGGTGGCAGGTCAGGCTTCGGGTTGAAGTCCGGGGCTGCGCCGGGGAATCCAGTAGCTGACGCCGAGGAGCGTGAACCAGACGGCCCAGACGTACAGGCCGAGGCGGGTGTCGGAGTCGGTGGCGATCAGGACGACCACGAAGGCGAGGGCCGCGATGGCGATCCAGTTGGTGTACGGGGCGCCGGGCATGCGGAAGTCGGCGGCGGGCAGGAGGCCGGCGCGGACCTTGGAGCGGTAGCGCAGGTGTGCGCCGAGGATCATGAACCAGGTCCACAGGCCGGCGCAGGTGCCGACCGAGGTGATGTAGATGAACGCCTTGTCGGGGGAGACGATGTTGACGATGACGCCGATGCCCATGACGAGGGTGGACAAGACCAGGGCCGCAAGCGGTAGTCGGCGGCTGTTGAGCTTCTTCAGGGCAGCCGGTGCTTCGCCGTTCACGGCCAGGCCGCGCAGCATCCGTCCGGTGGAGTAGAGGCCGGAGTTGCAGGAGGACAGGGCGGCGGTCAGGACCACGAAGTTCATGATTCCCGCGGCGGCCGGGATGCCGACGCCGGCGAAGACCTGGACGAAGGGGCTGACGCCGGGGGTGTATTCCTTCCAGCTGTAGAGCGACAGCAGGATGATCAGGGCGCCGATGTAGAAGACGCCGATGCGGATCGGGAGTGTGTTGATCGCCTTGCGGAGGGTCTGCTGGGGGTTCTCGGCCTCGCCCGCGGTGACGCCGACCAGCTCGATACCCAGGTAGGCGAAGACGACCCCCTGCATGGCGAGCATGGTCTGCCAGGTGCCGTTGGGGGCGAAGCCGCCGTCGGCCCACAGGTGGCTGACGGAGGCGGTGTCGCCGATGGAGGAGAAGCCGAAGGTCAGGACGCCGATGCCGATCACGATCATCGCGATGATCGCCACGGCTTTGATGGAGGCGAACCAGAATTCCAGTTCGCCGAAGAGCTTGACCGAGACCAGGTTCGTGACGAACAGCGCCACCAGCGCCGTCGCGGCAGTGACCCATACCGGCACGGACGGCCACCAGTAGGCGATGTAGTGGCCGGCGGCGGTCACTTCGGACATGCAGGCGGTGACCCACGCGGCCCAGTACGACCAGCCGGTGGCGAAGCCCGCGAACGGGCCGAAGAACTCCCGCGCGTGGTCGGCGAAGGCGCCGGAGGTGGGGCGGTAGGTGAGGAGTTCGCCGAGGGCGCGCATGATGAGGAACATGACGATGCCGGCGGCGGCGTAACACGCGATGATGCTGGGGCCGATCCTGGCTATGCCTGTGCTGGAGCCGTAGAAGAGGCCGACGCCGATGGCGCCGCCGATCGCCATCATCTGGACCTGGCGGGCACTGAGTCCGCGCCGGTAGCCCTCGTCGGGGGCGGTCTCCGCGGCGTTCTTCCCTCTGCCGTGGTGCTGATCGACTGGTGAGGCCATGGTGGTGCACCTTTCGTTTCGTTCCGTCGACGGCCGCCGCACCGGCCGGCAAGGGTCGGCAAGGGGCGGAACGGGAGGACGCAGGGTGGTGTGCGAGACGCCTCGTCCGGGCTTGCCCCGGCCTGGGCCGGGGCAGGGAAACCGGTCCGCGCGCTGAAGTGCCGGACGAGTTGCGGGAGACGAAAGCAGCCCGTCGTCAGGAAGCGATGGAAAGGAACCTCAGCGGGTTCTCACTGATGAGCAGATCTGTGGTGGCCGAGCCCACGTGGTGACGCAATTCGGGATGGATTTCGCGGGCGAGATGGGCATAGCCGTGTCCGCCCCAGCGGAGCAGGCTGTGACGCATGCAGATGTCCTGCGACAAAAGGATCCGTTCGCCGTGTCCGGCTTCGACAAGGGAAAGGATCGTGCGCAGGCGTTCCTGTTCGCTCACGGGCGGAAAGGAGCGGGCGAACAAGTCGAATTCGAGGTAGCAGCCTCGGCGTGCCAGCCGGATCAGCGCATTGAGGTCGGTTTCGTAGTCCACGTGGCTGATGGCGATCTTCGCGGGATCCGCGCCGCTGGACTCCAGTACGTCCAAGGCCTCGTGGGCGGTGCCGAGTCCGTAACCCGGTTCGATGTGGATGTTGACCCCGAGTCCGGTGTTCTTGTGGGTGAGGGCGGCCGCGTGCAGGGAGCGGTGCTCGGCGTCGTGCATGCTCCGGCTCACGCCGATCTCGCCGATGATCCCGACGACGCAGCCGTCCACCCCGTTCTCGACCGTGGCGATCCACTCGTCGGCCAGGGCGTCGGCCGACAGTTCCCGCTGCTCGGGGGTGAGGGCTGCGACGACGTACCGGCCGACCGCGGTGACCACCGGCAGTCCCGCCTCGTTGGCTGCGCGGACCGACAGCGAGGGTGACGGCCCCAGACCCTGCACGGTGAGGTCCACCACGAGGGCGCAACCGGAGTTCTTCGCTTCGCGCAGTTCCTGTGCGGCGAGATACCAGTCGGACAGCATCAGGTTTTCCCGGAGGCTGCCTTGAGAGTCACGTCGTACGGCGTCGATCGTGGCCGGTCCCAGTGCATGGTCCGGGGCGTCGAGCTCGTGTGCGGATCCGCCACCCGACCAGCGCGCTCGCAGATCACAGATGATGTGTTCGTGCGGAAGGACGTAACCGACGCCCGACGTGAAAGAAACGTCGCCGGTAGCGGTTCGGACTCGATATTCAGCCTTCACGCGGCCCTCCGCCAGATATCCGAATCGAGGTGAATTCCTCGACGTGGGGGAGACCTTAGGGCTGGTCTGTTGGTGAGGCCCGGACCATTCGGTGTACGGAAATACGGACCATGTGCGGTACCAGGGCTGATGCGTTCTCAGATTTCAAGATCGAGTAGTTGGAGTGCGTGGTCGGTTCGTGACCGATAGTGGTCGGTGGCGGCGGCGATGTTTGTCCATCCGGCCTGGCGGAT